>JAAZPS010000208.1 GCA_012797095.1 Bacillota bacterium
CCTTACGGAAAGAAAAGCCGCTCCACCCCCCGATCCGGCAGGGTTTTGCGGCCGTTCGATCCTTTACCGATCCTTTGGAAACTACTGCTGTTATCTCGAAACCCTGGGTTTTCCGGCTGCTCCGAAAGAGCATTCTACTGTCTCTTGGCGACACCACCCTGGGCTGTTTTTTTTGAACGCCTGCCAAGGCCGCTCCAGGAACGTCTTTTTCTTTTTTTCTCGGCAGCAATGGGAATAGCCCGGGCAAAGGTGCGGCAAACCTCGGTGATCTCGGCCCGGACAACCTGTCCGGCCTTCTCCCCCGCTCCGGCTACATTGACTACGTAGCCGTGGAGCCGGGCAATGCCGTTTTCTGGAAAACTACTGTGCGGTCCCTCGATAAAGAGCTCCATTACCTCACCCATCGAGACGGGGAGAGCCAGTTTCTCGATCTTGCTCAAGGCACCGGCGGCGATAATACGGTACTGTTCAATATGCGTATCTTCGGAACCGCGGATAAAGATATGCTTGCCCAGCTCTTCCTCCATCTTTTTCAGATTGCCGCCGCCCGTTCCAATAATGATCGAAGCCACTTCATGATGCATCTCCACCAGGACCGCCTCGCGCGGCGCTTTTTGCAGGGTTTTTTTCAATTCCCGCTCGATACGGGTCGATGCGGCCAGTGCCGTCAGGACCCGTCCGCTGCCATTGCAGTAGGGACAGTGCTGCAGCAGCACTTCGGCCAGATCCTGCCGTACTTTTTTCCGGGTCATCTCGACCAGACCCAGACTGGTCAAACCGAGCACGTACGTTTTGGTACGATCCTGTTTGATCGATTCGTTCAGTTTGCTTAACACCTTTTGGCGGTGATCCTCGATCGTCATATCGATGAAATCGATGATAATGATACCGCCGATATCGCGCAGCCGAATCTGGCGGGCGATCTCCTCCGCTGCTTCCAGGTTTGTTTTGAGAATTGTATCGGCAAGGTTGCGCCTGCCGATATACCGCCCCGTATTGACATCGACCACGGTCAAAGCTTCAGCCTCGTCAAAAACCAGATAGCCGCCACTTTTCAGCCAGACCTGCCCTTGAAGGGCTTTCTCCAGCTCTTTTTCCACTCCGTACCGTTCAAAGATCGGCTCATCATCGCGGTAGTAACTTACTTTCCGTTTGAGCTGCGGCTGCGGTGAAAAACAGTCCAGGATCTCGCAAACTTTTTCGTATTCATGCTCGTTGTCAACCAGAAAACTGTTGAAGTCCTCGACAAAAAGATCGCGGGCAATACGGCAGGTCAGGGCAAGATCCTGGTAAAGAATTGCCGGAGCGGTCTTCTGTTGAAAACGGTTCAGTACCAGATGCCACAGCTGCATCAGGAACTGGAGATCCTGCGACAGCGCCTCCTCATCCGCCCCTTCGGCCACTGTACGCACGATCAGCCCCATCTCCGGGGGACACATTTTCCCGGCAATGCGCCGCAGCCTCTCCTTTTCAACCGTGCTTTCGATCCGTCTGGAGACACCGATATAATCAGCACCGGGCACCAGCACTAGATAGCGACCGGGAAGGGTGATCTGTCCGGTGATCCGGGCCCCCTTGGTTCCCGAGGGCTCCTTGACCACCTGAACGATGACCTCTTCGCGGACCTTGAGGAGCTTATCGATGGCCGAACGGGAAGGGGGCAGCTTCTCATCATTGTCCGTATAGACATCGTCCACGTAAAGAAAAGCATTCTTTTCAAGGCCGATATCGACAAAGGCAGCCTGCATCCCCGGAAGAACGTTGGCCACAATACCCTTGTACAGATTTCCCACGATCCGCTGCTCCAGCGGTCTTTCGATATAGAGTTCCACCAGTTTACCCGCTTCAAGGATCGCTACCCGGGTCGCCCGGTTATCACAGTTGACCAATATTTTCTTGTCCACCTATTATTACACCTCCTTCCGGAAAGGGATCGCTCAGCGATTCCCGGTAAATATAAAGGCCCTCGCGGTGAATCCGCCAGCATTGTTCGTCACCGACATGCTCACTTTCCAGGGCCAGCTGTTCGAGAAAGCGAAACGGCGAGATGCCCCCTTTGCTTCCCACCTGCAACAGCAGGCGCATAAGCGGGCCCCGCTCATCTGCAGGCAGCAGCCCGGCTGAAAAAATAAACGGCCGGATATCCTTGCTGGTAATTTTGCCGCCTTTGCCAAAACGGCGGATCATGATCTCCCGGCGGGCCAGCAACCTGTCCAGGACTGTCTTGAGCAGCTCTTCCGGCGGGGCGGCCCTGCTGCTTTTCCAGGCGGCGCGGTAGAGCGCAGCATTGACCGCCGCCGCCAGCGGCGGGGCACTCTCCGGAATGGCCGCGGCCCCGGTCAGGAGAATCCCTTTGGGCAGCTGCTTCTCCAGGTGCCGGCAAAAAGATGCAGGGGAGACCGGTTCGGCCAGAGAAACCTCGCCATACTCCTTCGATGCAGTTACCCCCACCGGGAGGGGTGCAGCCAGGCTCAGCTTGAGCCGCGGGCTGTAACCGCGGGTATAGGCCAGTGGCAGCCCGGCGCGGCGCATAGCCCGCTGAAAAAGGCGCAGCAGATCCAGATGGGAGAGATAGCGCAGCTCTTTTCCACAGGCATAGCGAAAACGGATACGATCCATCATTTTACCTCCACAGAAGGGTTGTCCTGCCGGGCGCGGCGATATTCCCGGAGCAGGATCCCCTTGCTGACCCCGCTTCCCAGGTGATCCCAGGGCAGCGGTGCCTCTTCATCGAAACACCGGTAGGCATAATCCTCCGGGTTTATGGCCACCTCTTCAAACAGCTCCAGCCACCGCTGCAGAGAAAAGTGCTCGGACCATCCGTCAAAACGGCAGCCGCTCCGCCAGGCCCTTTCCAGAAGGGGAGCAAGGCGGCGGTCTCCCCGGGCAAAAACGGCCTCGAGAAAACTGCTCCCGGGATCGTGCCAGCTCAGTTTAACGCCCTTCAGCCGCCCGACAGTGCTCCGCAGCAACGCCTGACGGCGGTTGACCCCGGCCATGGAGAGCTGCGGTTCCCACTGGAAGGGAGTATGCGCTTTCGGTACAAATGTAGCCACGCTCACCGCCAATCGGATCCAGCGGTTCCTCTCTTCCTTGATTCGCCGCCTCAATTCTTCGCAGAGGGAGGCGATGGCAGCAACATCTTCATCCTCTTCCGCCGGCAGCCCGATCATGAAGTAAAGCTTGAACCGGTTCCACCCGGCAGAGACGGCCGCATCGACGGCGGAGAAAAGATCCCTATCGCTGATATCCTTCCCGATCACCCGACGCAGCCGCTCCGTACCGGCCTCGGGAGCAAAGGTGAGGCTGCCGCGCCGCCCCTGGTGAAATTGTTCGGCCAGCGCCACCGAAAATGAATCCAGGCGCAGGGAGGGTAGGGTAAATCTTACCCTTTCCGCCCGGTGCTCCTGCGCAAGTTCCCCGAGCAGCCCGGCGACTCCCGGATAATCACAGCTGCTCAAGGAAGAGAGGGAAAGCTCGTCGTAACCGGTGCTGCGTAAAATTTCCCGGGCAATCTTTTTCAGGGTCCCGGGGCGGCGGCGCCGCACCGGCCGGTAGATCACACCGGCCTGGCAGAAACGGCAGCCCCGGCTGCACCCCCGGAAAAGCTCCACGATCCCCCGATCGTGGACCGCTTCGATATAGGGCACCACCGGCGTCAGCGGAAAACAGGAGCGATCCAGATCTTGAAGCACCCTTTTCCGGACAACCCCGGGAGCCGCCGGATGAAGGCTTTCCATGCCGTTGAAAGAGCCGCCGCGGTAACGGGGCCGGTAGAATCCGGGGATATAGACCCCTTCCACCGCAGCGAGGCCCGCCAGCAGTTCTTCCCTTCCCGCACCGTTCCGGTCGAGGATCAGCCATTTTTCCAGTATTTCCAGCAACCCCTCTTCCCCATCCCCCAGCAGGAACAGATCGAAAAAGGGAGCCAACGGTTCGGGATTGAAGGCACAGGGCCCCCCACCGATGATCAAAGGCTCTTTGTGGCCGCGGTCCCTGCTGTAAAGGGGAATCCCGGCCAGGTCGAGCATATTCAGGACATTGCTGTAGCTGAGCTCATACTGCAGCGTGAAACCGACCAGATCAAACTGGCGCAGCGGCTGCCGACTTTCGAGAGCAAAAAGGGGCAGCTGCTGCTGACGCATCAACGCCTCCATATCAGCAGCCGGGGCAAAAACTCTTTCAAGCAGCATCTCCGGGTGACGGTTGACGATCTCGTAAATTATCTTCAGTCCCAGATTGGACATACCCACTTCGTAAAGATCCGGAAAGGCAAAGGCCATCCGCACCGCAGTGGTGCGGTGATCCTTTTTCACCACATTCCATTCGTTGCCGAGGTAGCGTGCCGGTTTCTGGACCTGAAGGAGAACTGTTTCCAGCTGTTTTTCCAAATGCAATTAACAGGCCTCCAAATAGGCGCAGTCGAACCTCGTGAATCAAAAGATAGACGTATTGTCTTATTATAATATTTTTTTGACTGGAATATCAAGTCCTTTTTGCAGCGCCGCCCGGATCAAGGCAGCCTCACTGAGCTCGGCGGAGCACCTGTGACTGTGATCGAGCACCCGGATGAAGTGATAGCGCTGGGGCAAAAACAGGCGAAAGATATCGAGCAGCCTGGTCTCTTCAAGAACGATCAGTTGAGCGCCGCGCAGGGCGCCGTATTTGAACAGCGCGTGCTCTTTCACCCCGAGAGAGCGGAGAAAGGTGTAGATCGCCTGCTGTTTCTCTTTTGTCGCCGCGAAAAAGAGAAACAGAGCCACTACCAGCAGGGAAAGATTGTAATAGTGGTGATAGAGCCCGAGCAGGCCGGCGCCAAAAAGCAGCCCCGCCAGAATCTGTCCCAGCAGCGCAGCGCTCTCCGTGGCGGCGCGGAAGCCGCGCCGCGGCGTCAGATAGGCCCGCAGGATCCGCCCTCCGTCAAGGGGCAGCGCCGGCAGCAGATTGAACAGCGCCAGAACCAGATTCGCCTGAATAAAGAACAGCAGCAACGCCGGCGCCGGCTCCAGACGAGCGCAGAAGATCATGCCCAGCCCGGCCAGGGCCAGGTTGAGCGCCGGGCCGGCCCAGGCCAACCGTCTTTCGATATACGGTTCCAGCTCAAGCTGCTCCTCGAAACGGGCAACACCCCCGAAGGGGTAGAGCTCGATCTCGCCCAGGCGCAGTCCAAGAAGGCGGCCGGTTATACCGTGGGCCAGCTCGTGCAGCAAAACAATGAGGCAGACGAGCAAGAATTCCACCCCCGCCCCGATGGTAAAACAGAACAGGGCCGCACAAAAAAAAAGTGGATTGAGCCGGATCTTTATGCCAAAAAGCGAACCTAAAGCCAAAGATGATCACTCCGACAACAATTTTTGTGAGGAAGATCCCGATGTGAGCGCCGGGATTTTCAGATACGCTCCGCAGGGGTAAACGAGGATTCCGTCCAGAGGGCGGGGGGTGCCACCGGGCGGCCGCCAAAGCGGAGCTCGAAATGAAGGTGCGGCCGGTCGTGATGCCACGCCGGACCCAGCACCCCCAGCAGCGCCCCTTTTTCAAGGGCCTCTCCCTCCCTGACCGCGGCCTCCTTGATCCCCCGGTAGAGCATGGTCCAGCCTGGTTCGGTAGCGATGATGACAACAACCGGGCCGGGCCGCTCCGTGATGATCTGCTCTACCCGGCCCTCCTGGAGAGCCCTCACCGCGGTCCCCTCCGGAGCGGCCAGATCGATCCCGTAATGCATCTCTGCCGCCCCGCTTCCGGGATCGGAACGCAGACCGTAACCGCTCACCAGGGTACCGGCCAGCGGCAAGGGTTCCCGCCCGGGCAGGATCAATGCCTGCGGCTTGATCGCCGGGAGCTCCAGGCGATCGAGAAGGAGGCGGAAGGCAGGTCCGCCTCTTTCCGCCAGGGCGCCGGGATCAAGATCCCATTCAACCACAAAGCGAAGCACCCCCAGCAGCGGTTCTCCCCCGCTGTAACCACCTTTGAGCAGCACCGCTGCCAGCAGGACCAGCGCCGCAGCAGCAATCAGTTTGAGCATAAAATGGCGGTGCATCATCCCGAGGATATTTCCCGGAAATGGCTCTTTTCCGGCTTCGGCAAACTGTTCACTCAGCTCAAAGGCTTCGTCATCACCGGCGGCGCTCTCCCGCTCCACCAGGCGCTGCTGCAGCTTTGTCCGCAAGGTCGATACCGGTGCGCTTCGGCGCCGGAAGATCATCTTTCATCACCCTTTCGCGGCTGTTGCGGGCCGATCCCATTCATCTATATTAGTGCCGGGTTGGAATTATGATCTTTTAAGCGAACCGCTAGAACTGTATTTTATGGCGGCGCATGGCCACGTTGAGAACAAAGCCGATGGAGATCAGGTTTACCAGAAGCGCATTGTTCCCGTAGCTCATGAACGGAAGGGGGATGCCGGTTACCGGCATGATGCTGATGGTCATCCCGATATTGACCAGCACCTGGAAGGCAAACATGACCGCAATACCGCAGCAGATCAGCGCCCCGAACTGATCCTTGGCCTGGGTGCTGATCCAGAGTATCCGGTAGATCAGGAAAAAGTAGAGCAGCAGCAGAGCAACCGCTCCGATATAGCCCATCTCCTCTCCGAAGACGGAGAAGATCATATCGGTATAATGATCCGGCAGGAAACCGAGGCGCACCTGGGTGCTGTTCAACGGTCCCTTGCCGAAAAGGCCCCCCGAACCGATCCCGATCATCGATTGCAGCAGCTGGAAACCCTTATCCACAGGATCCATCTCCGGATTGATGAAGACCAGAAGCCGGTCTTTCTGGTAGCCCTCCAGCAGGAAAAACCAGAGCAGGGGCGCTACCGCCAGACCGCCTCCCGCAAGGACAGCCAGGTGCCGCCCCTGCGTCCCGGCAACGTAAAGCATCCCCAGCAGAACCGCCAGGAAGATAAGGGAAGTCCCCAGATCGGGCTGCAAAAAGATCAGGGCCATCGGCAGCGCCGTCGCCGCGAGGGCCGGCAGCAGATCCCGAAAGAAAGGCAGCTGACCCTCCTTTGCCGCCAGCAGCCTGGCCAGAGCAATGATCATGATGATCTTGGCTATCTCGGAAGGCTGTAGATCGAAGAAACCGATGGGGATGCGGCGCATCGCTCCCTTCTCCACCTCCCCGACCAGCAGAACCAGCCCCAGCAGAAGCAGGTTGAAAGCATAAAGGTAGATCGCCCAGTTGCTGAAATTGATATAGTCGATCAGGGCGACGACCAGCATCAGGAAAAGTCCGATCCCGCCAAAGAGCAGCTGCCGTTTGACGAAATGAAAGGGATCGGGAATCCCCTCCAGACCGTGCGTCGCGCTGTACAGGGTCAACGTGCCGGCAGCACAGAGCACGATCACCGTCAGCAGCAAGAAATAATCAAAATTCCTGATCAGCCTGCGATCAAGTTTCGGTTTCAGTTTCAGCTTCACCGTTGCTGGCTCCTTTGGCTCCTCCGGTAAAGTAGTACTCCAGGATCTCGGCGGCCACCGGGACAGCGGTGGAGGCACCGCTGCCGCCATGCTCGAGAACAATGGCGAGCACTATCCGGGGATCTTCGTAGGGCGCGTAACCCACATAGAGGCTGTGCGCGGGGATCCCCCGGCCCTGGGCGGCCACCTCTGCCGAACCCGTTTTCCCGGCCGAGGTTACGGAAAGGCGTGAGGAATGGTAGTAGCCGGTCCCGCCCGGTCTGGTCACGCCGCGCATCGCTTCACGTATTTTCTGGAGAGTTCTGGCAGAGATCTGCGCCTGCCGCAGCGGCTCCGGCCTGGTCTCCTGGATCACCTTTCCCGCACTGTCGACAACCTTCTGGACCAGATAGGGGCGGTAATGAGTCCCCCCGTTGGCGATGATCGCCGCGTAATTGGCGATCTGGAGCGGCGTCATACTGTTGTAGGACTGGCCGATGGCAGCGCTCATCGTTTCTGCGGGGTACCACTGCTCCCCATCGGTTACCGCCGCCTTGTATTCCCGGCTGGCCACCACCCCGGAGGCCTCCCCGATCAGATCCTGCAGGCCGGTGGGGCTGCCAAAACCGTATTCCCGGGCATAGTGGGCGATCTTGTCGATCCCGGCCCGCAGCCCGGCCTGGTAGAAAAAGATATTGCAGGAGACCGCCATGGCCCGGTAAAAATTGAGCGAGCCGTGAGCGATGCGATGGTAACAGCTCTTTGTATCACCGTATAACGTGATTACCCCGCGGCAATTGATCACCTCCCGGTCGCTGATCGCCCCGCTTTCCAGCGCAGCTGTACCGGTAACCATCTTGAAAGTTGAGCCGATGGGATAACATCCCTGAATGGCGCTGTTGGTCAGGGGACGTTTGGGATCCTGAAGCAGCCGGGCATATTCCTTGCTGACCTTGTTCAGATCGTACGAGGGATAGCTGGCCATCGCCAGAATGGCCCCGCTGTTGGGGTCAAGCGCCACCGCGGAGGCACGCCCGATATAGCTGTCTCCTTCTTTCTTGATCATGCTCTCCACCTGCCCGGCCAGGCTTTCCTCCACCATTTCCTGCAGTCCCAGATCAATGGTCAGGTAGAGGCTGTGTCCCGGATCCGCTTCCTCGCGCTCAAAAAAGTTGATCGGCTGGCCCATATTGTTGATCTCGATGCGCTGCTCCCCGTCAACGCCCCGCAGATGCGGCTCCCAGGCCCGCTCGATTCCTTCCTGGCCGACGAGATCACCCTCTTCGTAAGAATAGCCCTCTTCGGCCCAACGCTCCCGGGTCGATTCGTTTACCGGCGCCTGTCCGAGAAAACCGAGGATATGGGCGGCTGTCGCCCCGCACCTGTATTCGCGAATCGGCCGGATCTCGATATTGACCCCCTTCAATTTCCAGCGGTGCTCCGAAAGACGCGAGATCGTCTCCATGGTGATATCACTTTTAAGCCGCAGGGGCAGGTAGCGCATATAGCGCCGGCCCTCGATCGCTTCGTAGATCTCCCCGGCATCTATCTCCAATACCTCGCTCAAAAAATCGATCGTTTCATCGTCGTACCCTTCCCCCATATCCATGAGCGAGACCACAAAGCCGGGCCGGTTTGAAACCAGAAGGTTGCCCCCGGCATCGTAGATTTCACCCCGTGTCGCCGGAAGGGTGATCTTGGTGAAACGGTTCTGTTCGGCCCGGTACAGATAATAATCATGTTTCAACACCTGCAGGTAGGCCAGCCTTCCGGAAAGAAGGATAAAGATGACGATGACGAGGACAAAGATCACCCGCACCCGTCGCAGAATGAATTTGTTCACCGGATCGCCTCCCCCCGCCGCTGAAGAGCATCTCTTGGTCCCTTCCTCCGGTAGTACAACCGGAAGAAAAGTGGATAGATCAACAGGGTCAGAGCCATATTGTAAAATGCTTTCGGAATAAACAGGCGGCTCAGGCTCCATTCGACGGGAAAACCAAGATTCATCAGCCGGCTCACCAGAAAGTAAAGCAGAAATTCATGGAGCAGGGTCGCCGCAAAGACCAGCAGGGTCGGCGCCAGCAGCTGCTCCCGATAAAATTCCCGACCGAGCAGACCGGCCCCGTAGCCAAGAATCATCTTGGCGAGGGCAAAAAAACCGAGGGCTGAACTGAAGATAATATCCTGCAGCAGACCGGCGCAAAGCCCGATGGCAGCCCCGCGACGCTCATCGAGAATGAAACCGAGCGATACCACCATCACCAGGTAGATATCCGGAAGCGCTTTTTTGAGCATGAAGAAAGAGAAGACCGATCCCTCGACCAGCAGGGCCAGGATGAAGCTGACTGCCACCAGGATATAGAAAGTTATGATGACGGCTCACCTTCCTCCCCGCCGTTTTCGGGGCCGGGGGTCGGAACAGCGGCCTCTCCGGGTTGGAGAATAATCAGAACTTCTTCCAGACGATTGAAATTTACCCGGGGCTCGATCATCGCCGAGAGGACCATTCCGGACTGGTCCTGGCCGACCTCGCGGACCGTGCCGATGAGGATCCCTTTCGGAAAGATCCCGCCGAGGCCGGAGGTAACGATCAGATCGCCCGGCTGGCTGTTTGTCTCCATCGGCAGATAGGTGATCCTCAAACAGGCAGAATCCCGGGCATAGCTTTCGACAATTCCGACGGTTACCGGATCGCGCGTTCGCTGAACCGTTGCACTTACCGGTAGACGGGGATCGGTAATCAGCAGAACCTGGCTGGAATTTGGCGATACCGTGGAGATCATCCCCACCAGACCCCGATCGGTGATCACCACCATCTCCTGCTTAACCCCGTCGAGATAACCGCGGTTGATCGTGATCGTGCCAAACCACTGGCTTGGATCGCGGGCGATCACCTCCGCGGCAAGCAGCCGGTGGCTGCTCTTCTCGGCAAATTTTAACAGCTCCCGGTAGCGGTGATTTTCTTTCTGCAGCTCCTGGAGCCGAACCAGCTGCTGCTCCATAAAGGTAAGTTCCTGGCGAAGGCGTTCGTTTTCCGCCTTCAGTTCGTAAAAAGAGACCGCCGTATCGAAGAAGGAGCGCATCTTCTGGCCGGCAGAGGAAAATGCGGTCTGGGCCGGGGCGAAAAGCGCCAGCAGCAGATCTTCCATCGGCGACAGCTGCACCCGCTCCTTGCCGGTCAGAACAATTAACAGCAGCAGCCCGGCTGCAACAATAAAGAGCAGCAGCAGGCTCCAGCGGCTTTGATTTCGCTTCGGTTTCGGCAATTGAACCCAACCTATCCGGATCTATTGTTTCGGCCGGTAGATCGCCCGATGGAACCCCGCTGCCGGCCTTCCTTGACGGAAAAAGCGTTCTCCTTCAGATACCCTTGCGGTTGGTCAAGGTAACCCGCCGCAGCAGATCGACCTCGGCCAGAACTTTCCCGGCACCGACGACGACACAGTCCATCGGGTTCTCGGCAAGAAATACCGGCATTCCGGTCTCCTCCGAGATCCGCCGGTCAAAACCGTGCAGCAGCGCCCCGCCCCCGGTCAGGATGATCCCCTTATCCATGACATCGGCAGCCAGCTCGGGCGGTGTGGTCTCCAGGGTTGCCTTGATCGCTTCGAGAATGATCTCCAGGCTATCCTCGAAAGCCTCCTTGATCTCTTCGGAGGTCACCTGCAGTGTTTTCGGCAGCCCGGTGATCAGATCCCGCCCCCGGATATTCATCTCGGCCTCGCTCTCCTTGTGAAAGGCGGTCCCGATATTGATCTTGACCTCCTCGGCGGTGCGATCGCCGATCATGAGATTGTAATTTTTCTTGACGTACTGGATGATCGCCTCATCCAGATCGTCCCCGCCCACGCGGATCGATTTGCTGGTGACGATCCCTCCCAGGGAGATGATCGCCACCTCGGAGGTCCCCCCACCGATATCAACGATCATGCTACCGGTGGGCTCCTCCACCGGCAGCCCGGCCCCGATCGCTGCAGCCATCGGCTCTTCAACCAGGTAGGCCTCGCGGGCGGCCTGGCCGGTAGCATCAAGAACCGCCCTTTTTTCCACTTCGGTGACCCCGGAAGGGATACAGATGATCACCACAGGGCGGAACATCGGACGCCGGGGATTGGCCATATTGATAAAATGATTGATCATGCTCTGAGTGTAATCAAAATCGGCGATAACGCCGTCCTTCAGCGGACGGATGGCAACGATATTGGCCGGGGTGCGGCCGATCATCCGTTTTGCTTCTTCTCCGACCGCAAGGATTGCGCCCGTATCCCGGCGGATCGCAACCACGGAAGGCTCCCGCAGAACCACCCCGCTCCCTTTAATATAGACCATGGTATTGGCGGTACCCAGATCGATCCCGATCTCCTTGGAAAAAACCCTGAACAGTGAAGCCATTGCTATACCCCTTCCTTTATCTTAACCGCAGGCGGTTCGATAGATTATCTCACAGGTTGTCCCGTGAAACCGGTCTGCCGGGACGGCCCCGGCGCAAATTTGGCCCGATCTTTGGAACGCCGTGGAAAGATCCCCCTACCCCCTCCTCCCGGGAAATCCGGGCCAACTAAAGGAGCCCTTTTTCCTTGAAACTGAAATAACAACCGTCCCCGATGATCAGATGATCGCGCACGGCGATCCCCAGGAGATTACCCGCCTCGACCAGACGCCTGGTCACCTCCAGATCTTCCTGGCTGGGCGAAGGATCACCGCTGGGGTGATTA
>JAAZPS010000209.1 GCA_012797095.1 Bacillota bacterium
AGCCCGAAGGATCTCTGCTCGGGTAGATCACTTATAGATCGCGCCAGTATAGATTCAATTTGGTGCGCGGATCAATTTTTTTATCACTTACGTCCTCTTATCAGTAACATCTGTTGAGATTCTTCGCTGGGCTCAGAATGACAGGGGGGAGGGGTCACCCCCACCCCAGCCCTCCCCCCTCTACCAATCCCTCTTCGAGTCATCCTGAGGGCGCAGCCCGAAGGATCTCTGCTCGGGTAGATCTTTTAACCGATCACCTCAATCTAGGTTCAGCCCTGTGCGCAGATCAAATCTTTTATCACTTACGTTTCTTTGTCAGGGACTTCCTGTTGAGATTCTTCGCTGCGCTCAGAATGACAGGGGGAGGGATCACCCCCACCCCAGCCCTCCCCCCTCAAGGGGGAGGGGGTGTTGTAGTGGCCCTCAAGGGGGAGGGGGTGTTTGTGGTGGCCCCAAGGGGGAGGGGGGAAATAAGTACAGCTGGGGTGTGGCCCCAGCGTACCAAATGATCAAGGGTTTGTAGTGGTGCTATCAGCGTGTAGACCCGGTTAAAACCTGCAGTGCTGCTTTCAGGCTTATCCGGTTAAGTCTTGCAATACTATATTCAGCGTTTACACCCGGTTAGAACCTATAGCGCTGCTTTCAGGTTTACCCGGTCAAGGCTTGCAGTTCTGCTTTCAGGCTGTTCAGTTTGTTTTCCGTTTCGGCGGCGCTGCGACCGGTGACGGAGAGGTAGATCTTGATCTTCGGCTCGGTCCCCGAGGGGCGGATGCAGAACCAGGCACCGCTTTCCAGCCGGTAGTGGAGCACCTTGGAGCGGGGCAGCTCCAGGGGCTGCTCCGTTCCGTTGAGCAGGTCCCAGCTTTTGCGCTCCTCGTAGTCCCTCTTCTCGACAACCCTCTCTCCGGCCACCGTCGGGGGTATCCGATCAAAGGCGCTGATGATGCCGGCGGCGGCGGCCATATCGGTCAGCTCGATGGAGAGGAGATCTTCGCGGTAGTAGCCGTGGCGGCGGGAGAGCTCTTCGAGAGCCTGGAGCAGGTCTTTACCTTTTTCCCGATGGTAGGCGGCCATCTCGGCGATGAGATAGGCTGCCAGGACGGCATCCTTGTCCCGGGCGTAGGTCCCGGCGAGGAAGCCGTAGCTCTCCTCGTAGCCGAAGATAAAGTTGTGCGCGCCGCTCTCTTCGAATGCGCTCATCTTCTCCCCGATATATTTGAATCCCGTCAGCGTCTCCATGGTCTCGACGCCGTAGGCATCGGCGACCTTCCGGCCGAGCTCTCCGGTGACGATGGTCTTGATCATCACCGCATTTTCCGGCAGCTCGCCCCGCTCGGTGAGCCTTCCGAGCAGGTAATCCAGCAGCAGAGCGCCGATCTCGTTGCCGTTGAGGTGGTGATACTCCCCGGCGGCGCTGCGAACAGCGCAGCCGACGCGGTCAGCATCTGGATCGGTCGCCAGGACCAGAGCGGCCTCTTCGCGGCGGGCCAGCTCCAGGGCCAGCTTGAAGGTGGAGGGCTCCTCGGGGTTGGGCACCTTGACCGTGCCGAACTGGGGGTCGGGGACCATCTGCTCGGCAACAGGGTAAAGCTCGACAAAGGAACGTTCACGCAGCAGGGTCGGGATCTGGCAGCAGCCGGTGCCGTGCAAAGGGGTGAAGACCACCTTCAGCCGGGTCTGCGGTTCGGTGAGGCCGAGGCCGCGGATCGCTTTCAGATAAGCTGCATCGATCTCCGGCCCGATGAACTGCAAGAGACCTTCCCTCAGCGCCTCCTCGCGGGAGATGGTTTTGACATCGTCGAACAGATCGAGCCGGGCGATGGCCCCGGCAACCTCGTCGATGAACGGCGCAACCCCCTGGCCCCCGTCGGGTCCGTAGACCTTGTACCCGTTGTACTGGGGCGGGTTGTGGCTGGCCGTGATCACGATCCCGGCGGCGCAGCCCAGCTCGCGCACGGCAAAGGAGAGCTCCGGCGTGGGCCGGACCCCGTCGAAGAGAAGGGCGGTGATCCCGTTCGCCGCCAGGGTCAGGGCGGCATCGATAGAAAATTCTTCGGAATACTGGCGGGTATCATAGGCGATGGCGACCCGCTTCTCTGCCGGGGCCGGCTGGAGGCTGTTGATATGGTCGGCCAGCCCCTGGGTCGCCCGCCGGACGATATAGCGGTTGAACCGGTTCAGCCCGGGACCGATCAGGCCGCGCATCCCCCCGGTGCCGAAGGCGAGCTCGCCGCCGAAGCAGCTCTCGATCGCCTCGCTGTCCCCGGCCATCGCCTGCAGCTGCTGCCGGCTCCCGGGATCGAGATCCGGCCGGCCGAGCCAGCGCTCGTAATGCTGCTGTGGGGCGGCCGCCGCGACACGGCCGAAATCGTCTTCGTAGCGGATGATATCATCCTCGCCGAGATAGTCGCCGCTCTGCACCTCGATCACCTCGAGCAGCGCCTCGCCGGGGTTCTCCAGGCGGTGCTTCGCCCCTGTTGGGATGAAGGCGGTCTCGCCTTTTTCCAGCTGCAGCTTCGCTTGGTCAACGGTGACCAGCGCTCTCCCCCGGATGACGACCCAGTTCTCGGCACGGTGGCGGTGGCTCTGCAGGCTGAGCCGCTTGCCCGGCTCGACGGTGATCCGCTTCACCTGGTAGCCCTCCCCCAGCTCCAGCGTGGTGAAGCTGCCCCAGGGGCGGTGAATGGTGGGGTGGTTCAGGCATTCGGGGGCGCCCTGCTTTTCCAGCTCCCCGGCGAGCGCCCGCACCTCCTGGGAGCGCTCCAGAGGGCAGACCAGCACGGCATCGGCGGTCTCGACCACGGCCATCTTCTTCAGGCCGGCGGCGGCGATGAGGCGCGAGCGGGAGATGACCAAGCTGTCGCTGCTGTCGAGCAGCAGGGTGCGCCCCTCGCAGTAGTTGCCGGCCTCATCTTTCACCGAGATCTGATGCAACGCGGCGAAGCTGCCGACGTCGCTCCAGGGGATCGCCGTGGGGATCACCGCCACATCTGCGGCCCGCTCCATGATCCCGTAATCGATGGAGATAGGCTCGATCCGGGCATAGGCTTGCTCGATGGTGCTCTCGTCGGCGAAATCGATCTGCTCCAGGGCGGCGGCCATCTCCGGCAGGTGGCGGCGGTAGGCCTCGATGAGCGGGCCCACCCGGAAGACGAAGATGCCGCTGTTCCAGAGATAGCAACCTTCCTCGAGATAGGCCGCCGCACGCTCGCGGTCGGGTTTCTCGACAAAGCGCTTCACCCGGTAGAGCTCCCCGTTCAGGGGCTCGCCGCGGCAGATATAGCCGTAGCCGGTCTCGGGATAGGTCGGATTGATCCCGAAGGTGATCAGGCCGTGCTCCCTGGCCGCCTTCGCCGCCCTTTTCAGCAGGGCGGCAAATTGCTCACGGTGCGGGATATAGTGATCCGAGGGCAGAACGGCCATCACCGCATCGGGGCCGCTACGGCTTTTCAGGAACCAGGCCCCCAGCCCGATGGCCGGGGCGGTATTGCGCGACTGCGGCTCTCCTAAAAGGGTCACCGCTCCGGGGGCGAGCCCCGCTTTTTCCAGCTGGCGGTTGATCTCGCCTTGCTGCTCCCGGTGCGTCACCACGATGATCTGCTCCGGCTGCAGCGGCGGCATCAGCCGCTGCAGGGTCTCCTGAAAGAGGCTCCCCCGGCCGCGGCCGAAGGAGAGGTACTGCTTGGGAAAATACTCCCGGCTGAGCGGCCAGAGGCGGGTGCCGCTTCCGCCGGCGAGGATCAGAGCGTACATCAACGGTTCACTCCTCTATAGCAAGGTAATCTCTCTATCTGGATCTGCTCAAACTATATCTTAAATGTTCAGATCTCGTCAAAGGGCGGCGGGGTCGTCCCGGCAACTTCGCCCAGCCCGGCGTAGCCCTGATGGGAATCCAGGTGCATCCGGTGCAGCACCAGCAGCAGGGAGATCGTTGACTCGCCCCCCTGATTCTGATTGACCCCGCCCGGCAAGAGGCCGTCGTGGCAGCCGCCGCTGCTGAAGTCGTAGAGCGGCTGGTGGATATCGTTGTTGCCGAAGAACCAGTTGAAGGACCAGTCCATGGCGATCTGCCAGCGGGGCTCCCCGGTGGCCTGGTGGGCCTGGGAGCAGGCATCGACCAGGGCGGCTGCATCGAGGGGCTGCTGGTCAAAGGCGGCCTTCTCGCCACCGCGGCTGTACCAGCCGTTGTTCCCCACGAGGGAAAGCTGCCCCCCTTCCGGGTTGGTCTGGACGGAGATGAGCCAGTCGAGGGCGCGCAGCCCGGTCTCGAGGAAGCGCTGCTCCTCGAGGTAGTTCCCTGCGGCGATGAGCGCCTGGGGGATGCGGGCGTTGTCGTAGGTCACGCTTTCCTCCAGCCAGAACCACTCTGCCGAGCTGTTTTCGTCGAACTGACGGCAGAGCCGCTCGCTGAGGGTGGAGGCGATCTTGCGCACCTCCGGATCGCCGCCGAAGCGCTTCAGGTAGTAGACCGCCCCGAGGATGGTAAAGGCCCAGGCGCGGGGCGAGGTGAACGGCTCCACCGGCACGAGCAGCTGCTTGAAAAACGGCGTGATCAGCCCGAGGAGGGAATCGTCGGGCGGGTAGGCCACGGTATAGCCGAGAGCCCAGATAGTCCGCCCGTGACAGTCTTCGGAGCCGGCCTGCTCCAGCCAGCGCCGCTGGTAGGAGAGGAAATTGCGCATCCGTCCGTTCTTGTGATTGTATCCATCGAGCAAAAAGCTGAGGTAGATCCGGAAAAGGGGCCGGATCTGCTCTTCCTTGAACAGGCGCCAGTGCATCACCGTCGTCACCAGGGCCCGGGCGTTGTCGTCGGTGCAGTAACCGTGGCTACGGTTCGGCACCGAGTAGAGCGCATGCTGGAACAGCCCCGTATCGTCGGTCAGCGTGCGCAGGTGATCCAGCCGGATCTCGGGCAAAACGGCGCTGCCGGTCACGGCAAGGCTCTGGATCGACTTGCGGACCACCTTGCTGTAGTTGAGCCGGGCCTGCTCGAAGGCAGAGGCATAGTTGCGCGCCACCTCGCGCCAGATCATCTTGCGGCCGTACTGATAGGCCTGGCTGCGCATGCGGCTGCGCGCGGCCCTGTCGCCGAGAAGCTCGATCAGTTTGTCGCCCATGGCCTCGCTATCGCGGAAGGGAACCAGGCTGCCGCGTCCGTCAGCGAGCAGCTCCTGGGCATACCAGTACGGGGTGGAGACAATCACCTTACCACAGGCGAGGGCATAGGCCAGCGTGCCCGAGGTGATCTGATCCTGGTTCACGTAAGGGGTGAGATAGATATCGGTGGCCACCAGGAAATCGATGAGCCGCTCCAGGGAAACGTACTGGTTGTAGAAGGCGATCTGCTCCTGGAGCCCCTTGTCCCGGACGAGCTGCTCCAGCTGGTGGCGGTACTGCTCGCCGTGGCGGCGCTTCACCTCGGGATGGGTCGCTCCAAGGATGATATAGAGCACCTCGGGATATTTCCGGGCGACCTTCTCGAGGGAGGCGATGGCGTACTCGATCCCCTTGTTCGGCCCGAGCAGGCCGAAGGTGAGCAGCAGGGTCCGCCCCTCGGCCTGAAAACGCTCCTTGTAGAAGGAGGAGTCGAGAAAGGGGACGTCGGGGGCCCCGTGGGGGATCATCCGGATCTTGGCGGCGGGAACAGCGTAGACCTCCTTGAGC
>JAAZPS010000210.1 GCA_012797095.1 Bacillota bacterium
CTATGTAAAGCATTCTGCGGTAAGGGCCGCCTTTCACTGGCCAAGCTGGAGACCCTAATATTATAAAAACATAAATAGTCTTCCAGCATGATTTACTCACATGCAAATGGGAGAATGGGAAGGAATATAATATTTCATATTGTTGTTTCGCTTTTATTTTAGTTGTTCGAGAATCTGTTCAAGCTGTAGTTTCAGCGCAGGCAAGTCATTTTCGATAATCTCCCAGATCAAAACCAGGTTGACGCCCTCGTAATCATGCACGATTCGGTTTCTCAATCCATACAGATGGCGCCACGGGATATCACTATGCTTAGCGGAGAAGGTATCATCCAACTTTCCCGCGAGCTCTCCCATCTGGCTTAGATTGAACACGCATGCTTCAATCAATTTTGTATCTGCGGCAAACGCTTCGTAAGTGCAACTCTTACAGTAGTTCATTATTTTTTGAACATGGGCGCTCAGCTTGCCGACGAGAATATCATTTTTCATAGACTGTGACCCCCGTCCGGGCAATCTCACGCTCTATCCGCGAACCCTTCTCGATGTGCGTAATATCCAGCAGGTCAACGTCGCTCCCTACGGTTCGCTGGACATCCTCAATGAACCCGACGAATCGGAGGCCACGCAATCGGCTGTCCACCAATAGGTCGATATCGCTGCTTTCGGTAGCGGTCCCCCGGCCATATGAACCGAACAATACGGCTTTACGAATACCATATCGGTTAAAAACGGGCCTTAGCATCTCGGAAAGCTCCGGAACTGAATAAACCTTGCCCACTTCGGCACACCTCCCACGTGGCTTCATATTTTATTATATCTGGATTCTATTCAGGCCCGTCTAAGATCTCCCCTTACCCCGACCCTCTCCCTGGGGGAGTGGGAATTAGTTGATCCAATTATATCATGCGGAAGCTTTCAGCTTCAAGATATTTCAACGCCCCGGCAGTGGAACCGTTTCATCCTATCTCTTACATCTAACAACCAATGAGTGACCGGGGCGGCAACCTTACAGCTTCACCTCCCGGCCGGGGCTTTTAACCAGCTTCGGCCGCAGCCCCGAGAGTATCTTGAAGCTCTAAAACCCTTGACACATCAAGGTTTTTGGGAAATAATATGAACGTGCGCCTGTAGCTCAGGGGATAGAGCGACGGACTCCTAATCCGTAGGCCGGAGGTTCGAATCCTCCCAGGCGCACCAGTTACAAACCCCATGCCCGGGTCAACCGTTCACGACGGTTTTTTTGATGCTCCTTTCAACAACCGATTCTGCGGTTTTTCCAGGCGTCCATTACTGTCCCTTGAAGATAGGCTTGCGTTTCTCCAGAAAGGCGATAACTCCTTCCTTGTGGTCTTCTGTCTGCAGGCAAAGGCTCTGGGCGTAGATCTCCAGATCCATCACCTCTCCCAGGTTAAGATTGCTGCTCTTGTTCAAGATCTCCTTGGCCAGGCCCAGGGCCACTGCCGGCCCTTCGGCAAGCTGCTGCCCCATCGCGATGGTCTCCTCCAGCAGCTCTGCCGCAGGGAGCACCCGATTGACGATGCCGATGCGGTGCGCCTCGGCGGCATCGATATTTACACCGGTGAAGACAAGTTCCTTCGCTTTTTGCAGGCCCACCAGCCGGGGCAGGAAATAGAGCGATCCGCAGTCGGGGATGGCGCCGATCTTGATGAAGGCTTGCCCGAACTTGGCGGTATCCGCGGCGTAGATCAGATCGCAGAGCATGGCCAGTGAAAAACCGGCGCCCACGGCATAGCCGTTCACCGCGGCGATGACCGGTTTCTTTATCCTGGTCAGCTCCAGAAGCTGGCTGTAGCCCTCCTGCATCCAGCGGCGCCCCTCCAGCAGGGCAAATCCCTCCATCAGGCGGCTCAGATCTCCGCCCGAGGAGAAAGATCTTCCCGTCCCCGTCAGGACGATGCTGCCGATCTCATCGTCAGTCGCGGCCGCGCGGACAGCGCTGACCAGATCCTGGGCCAGAGCTGCTTCCAGCGCATTCATCATCTCCGGCCGGTTCATGGTCACCAGGGCCACCTTGCCCCGTTTTTCGTAAAGGATAGTATCATACGTCGACATATTTAAAACCGCCTCCTTGTGCCGGACCGGTCAGGCTGGGCCGGTCAGCTCCGCTCTTATCTTACAAATGATACCAACAGCTATAATATATTCTATAGATTCAAGCAAGTCAATTCTTTCTGGACAGATCGCCGGGAGCAACCCCCGATCATGGGCCGGGACCGCGCTATTCCAGGGGCCAGAAAACAAGCCGGGCCCTTTATCTCCGCGGTAAGTTCTGTTCGCGACGGTAAACACATATGTACCAAGTGGGGACTGTGAATTCGCAGGATGAATAAATGCGATCGGGCAGTGGGTTGACATTGTGTTTGAATATTGAAGCTATTGGGAAAGCGGCAGTGGTCAAGCATCAGGAATTGAGATTGCATCAATGATACCGGCCAAGATCCCGCACCTACCACTCAAACAACCAGTTCAGGCAGCGTGTGGAAACAAACCATTCAAGCGAACAGAATCTATCGGTGAACACTTCTTTTCCGCGAAGAGAAATCGGTGCAAAATTGTCTTTGTAGCCGGATCATGGTTTTTGTGGAGATAGTGTCTCTGTTTTAAATAATTGAAAGGGGGTTCCGCTGGATGGATTATCTTGACTTGAATCCCGATCTGAATGCAGAGCAGATGGCCCTGAAAAGGTCTGTGCGCCAGTTTGCCCTCGAGGTGTTGCGGCCGGCTGCCCGAGAACTGGATCGGCTCACTTCGGAGGAGGTTCTCAAAAGTGAGCTATACTGGAATACCCTGAGGGAGGCCAAAAGGCTCGGTTATCATACGGCATATATCCCTGAAAACCACGGCGGCCTGGGCCTGCCGCCGCTGGAGCTGCAGATCTTCCTGGAAGAACTGGGTTGGGGCAGTGCCGGTTTTGCTGTGGCCCTGGGTGTGGATACCATGCCAGCCACCATTGCTGCGCTGGTCGATGATCCGGATCTGAATGAAGCGATCATCACCCGCTATGTTGAGGATAAGGAGGCCAATTTCATCGGTTGCTGGGCGATAACCGAGCCCAATCATGGTTCGGATTGGGTTCGTGTGGCTGCGGATAAGGAACATCAGCCAGCGATGCAGGCTGATGTGACCGCAGTGAAGGCAGGCAGTGATTGGGTGATCAGCGGGACC
Source organism: Bacillota bacterium (assembly GCA_012797095.1). GTDB lineage: Bacteria > Bacillota > Dethiobacteria > DTU022 > DTU022 > JAAZPQ01. Next base: position 3,187 of record JAAZPS010000210.1, read on the forward strand.
AAGGCGGCCTGGATCTCCAATGGACCGGTGGCTACACATGCCCTGCTTTTTGTTCAGCTAGATCCCGCTGCCGGGGGTGAATTCAAGGGTGGTATCGCTATCTGCCCTCTTGATCTGCCCGGGGTTAGCCGCGGTAAGCCGCTCGAAAAGCTGGGTCAGCGCGAGCTGCTGCAGGGTGAAATCTACTTTGATCAGGTTTGTCTGCCCGAGCAGTACATGGTTTTCGAGGAGGATCTTGCTCCCAATATGGGCGAGACGGTGCTGGCCTATGCCAATGCGGGTATGGCGGCCATGTTTACGGGGGTGGCCCGGGCTGCTTTCGAGGAAGCGCTTATCCATACGAGGCTGCGCAAGCAGGGGGGCAGGCTGCTCTGTGAGCATGACAATGTGAAGGGTAAACTTTTTGAGATGTTTACCCGGATCGAGGCTGCGCGGGCCCTTTCACGAGCGGCGATGGATTACAATATGCAAGCGATGCCGCCGGCAACACGTTATTCGATTGCGGCCAAGGTGTTTTGCACGGAAACAGCGTTTCAGGTAGCCCACGAGGCGATCACTCTTTTCGGGGGCGCCGGGGTTTCGCGGGAATATTATGTGGAAAAACTTTTCCGCGATGCCCGGGCTTCGTTGATCGAGGATGGCTCCAATGATCTGCTTGGATTGGCTGCCATGGAGGCAGTGTTGCGGGAGTATATTTGAGGAAGGCTGAAGCAGGCGCAAGGTTCATCGATTCTTTCAAGAAGTTACGGTTAGATCAGGCTATCAAAGGGAGGTGAAGAGCAAATGGGAGTTGTTTATCAAACCGGGGAGCAACTTGCCGGGGTGGTGAGTGAGCTTGGTCGAAGGTTGATGGAGATGACGGAGATCCGCGATGCCCTGAAAGCTGCCGGGGTGACGATCAGATTTGAGCTCACCGATCCTGACTGCAAGGTGTTGCTGGATCCGCATGCCGAGCAGCCGGTGCAGGTTGGCGATGGCGAGGCAGACGTGACCCTGCGGATGAGCTCTGACTTCATGCATGACTTCTGGCTGGGTAAAACAGATATCATAAAAAGCATCGGGAACGGGGATATCGTGATCAATGTTGAGCCGCATGTGGAGACTGTAAAAATAGTGGATCTGTTGCCGCTGTTGCTGCCGGGTCTGGATATCTACCCGACCCTGATCTAGGGAAATAGAGGGATCGATCGAATGGGGCACAGGAAGAAAACTAAAGCTGCTTGGCGGGAAGTGTTGAAAAAGGAGAAGAAAGAGGGTGATTGGTTTGGCCGGATGGCCCAAAGATGATGTCGTGGGAATCCCCCTGCATGATCCGATCTATCGCATCTCGCATTTCGAAAGTTATCGGGGAATGGAAGGGATCATCTACAAGGATGCCCGTCTGCTGATCCATACCTTTATGGCCCCGGATGAGACGATCAAAGATCTTCTGCCGGTGGAGCTCAGCCCGGGCGGGCTCAATCTGATCGTGGCACTGGTGGCAGAGTACCCGATGACCAGTCTGGGCCCCTACAAGGAGGCGGCCCTTTTTGTGACAGCCCAGTTCGAGGATACCGTGGGCATGCATTGCCCGTACATGTATATCGATGAGCTTTACGGGGACCATTCGCTCGGTGCCGATCTGGCTCTGGTTCTCGGCCGGGAGGGGCTGGGTTTTCCAAAGACGTTGGCCCAGATCGATCTGACGATCGAGGGAACACGCCATATCGGCTCGGTGCGCCGCAAGGGTGCCGAGATCATGCGGATCGAGGCGGAGATCGACGAGGCCGGTGATTTTCCCGATATGGGGACAATGATCAATGTGCGCTCTTTCCCCAGACCGGATATGAACGGCTACAGCTACCGTGATATCTGCTGTACCGACCTGGAATACAAGCCGAGCATTTCCCGGGCGGGAGAAGGGAAAGTGCTTTTCCCTGCCTCCCACGCAGCGCTGCGAGGCGTACAGGTCGAGGAGGATCTGGCCTCCTTCTACACCGTGACCGATTTCTGCATTCCTCGCGGTGAGACTCTGGCGATCCTGGAAGGGGGTGGCAAGTAAGATGTTTTTCGGCACTACAGCCTGGTTTACTGCATTTGTGGACGGCCTGAACACGGACAGCGAGTATGAAAAAGCTGCCGCCAGGTACGAGGGCACCATGACCATTGTGGCGGAGATCAAGGGTCTGCCGCGTCCGGTCTGTATCTGGCTCGATCCCTATCATGGAAAAGTCGGGGACTGGACCTTTTTGAACAACCCCACGGATAAGCCGGCCGATTACGTTCTGACAGCCGGCTATGACGTCTGGAAGGCTATCTGCCGGGGGAAACAGGATGTGATGTAGGGGATCATGGCGGGCAGGATCAAGGTCAGGGGTAAAATGATGCAGCTGCTCAAACAGACCAGACCGGCCCTGGCCCTGGTCAAGGTCATGCTCAAACTGCCCACCGAATTCCCCGATGAGGCTTTTTACCGCGGTGCGTGAGCTCTAAATTTCGAAAGATGCGGCGGGGGGGGGGTTCAACCTTTCGCCGCTTTTTTCTGGGTTTTATTGCAGTGTGCTTATTTAGGGCTCTGTTTGGTGAGGTACATATTCTGATCGGCGACCTGCAGCAGTTGCTCGACGTTCAGTCCATCGCTGGGATATTCAGCGATGCCGCCGCTTGCCGTGATCCACAGGGGGATCCCGTTTTCCAGAAAGTAAGGTTGAGATTCAACAGCCGTGAGAAAGCGCTGCAGCGTCTTCCTGGCTTCAATTGCTCCCGCTCCCGGCAGCAGTAGCAGGAATTCATCGCCTGCGTAGCGGGACAGTGTTTCCCCGCGGCGGGCGATACCCTGCAAGATGAAGGCAATATGGCGGAGCATCCCGTCACCGACCAGGTGCCCGTAACGATCGTTGATCTCCTTGAAACGGTTCAGGTCCAGAAACACGATGGAGAAGCGCTTGTTGTATCTTTTACTGAAAGCGATCTCCTCCTTGATCCGCTCTATGATGAAGCCGCTGTGAAAAAGGCCGGTCAGGGGATCGGTC
>JAAZPS010000211.1 GCA_012797095.1 Bacillota bacterium
AGGCTGCGGCAAGCAATAACTGGCCTGCCGGCAGCATAAATTTCGCCCAGAAAACGCGAAAATCGCTCTTTGAAAAACAGACAAAAAGTCCCCTTTGCACACGGGCCAGATTCATCACGATCAGGTTCATGATGATGACTGCTCCAAATGCTTTTCAAAACACCTAAAGCGCACACTCTGGCGGGCAAAACGGGAGGGAACAGAATACTGGTTGCCCTCCGCGAGAATGAGATTGGTGCGGGTGCCCTTTCTTTCTTCAATGACGAAGGGCATGCCATTTAAAACCGGAACTGGTTTAAGGTAGCCGGTAACACATAGCGAGGGCATGCGGTAAAATGACGTTGGCCGATGATTCGGGGCTGGAGGTGGAGACGTTGGGGGATCCTCCCGGAGTCTGCTCCGCTCGTTTTGCCGGGCCGGAGGCGGGGGATGAAGAAAATAACCGCCTCCTTTTAAAGATGCTGGCCGGCCGGCCAGCACGGGAACGGAGGGCCCGGTTTAGATGTGTAATGTCCATCGCTGTGCCCGGGGAAATCTATCCGGCCCGGGGAAGCTGCCCGGTCGCATTGCCGGGCACCCTCGCGGCAGCGGAGGTTTCGGTTTCGATCCAATATTCATTTATAAACCGGCAGGGCTAACCATAGCCCGGCTGGATCTGCAGACCAAGAATCGAATCAGCGGCCGGGGACAGGCTTTGCGGCGGGCTCATCTCTTGATTGAGGGCCTCCTTCGCCGGCACCGGGAAAAAAACCTGCCCTTTCGGTTAGTCTAGCCGCTCGCCGCATTCACCGCAAAAACGGGAGGCATCGGAATTGGGAGCACCGCAGCGCGGACATTTATTAATGGCCAGCGAAGCACCGCAATTGTTACAGAACTTGCCCTCCCCGGCGGGCTTGCCGCACCGGGGGCAAAGGGTCTGCTTGCTTTCGATCTGCCCGTGGAACACCTGAGTTTGGCCCGCTTTCTCCTGTATATCTTCCTTCATCTTTTGAGCCCGGGCGGAGGCGATCTCTACATTAACCCGGGGGGCGCATTCCACGCAAAGCCCCTCCTGTTCGTTCCAATCATTTTCGCATACCCAGCGGCGGCAGTGAGGGCAGCGATGAAAATGCCCCTTGGCTTCATTTTGAGCTTGGGCGAAGGCGACCTCATGCTCCTTGTGCCATTCGGGGGACATGCCCTGGAAACGCTCGCTTAAAATATCGGTTCCCCTCTGCAGCCCGTAACCCAGGCCATATTTGCCGGTCAGACTGGTCACCGCCCCCAACAGGCCGCCCGCCCCCCTTAAAAAGTTGCTCTTTTTATAGGATTTCGATTCGATAAACTTTGTTTTGTATCCCTCCCGGCACAGATCACAATAAAAAGTAAACTGAAAGCCTGCATCCGTACTGTTATCCTTGTAATTGTCGGTGAACGGTTGAAGGGTCAATTTTTTAAACCTCCCCTTTGCGTATTATTTTAGCGGTTTTCCGCACTTGATACATTTCTCCCCCAGGGGGGGCTGTTCGGCTCGGCATTTTCGATGGGGACAAACCACTACCATGTGGTGGTCGCAGTGTTCACAATAATCGCCAAAAAAGGTGTCTTTCCCGCAGGCCGGGCAGACCACCTGCAAACTCTGCCCACAGCTGTTGCATTTAATCCATCCCTTCCGGATGGGGGCGGCACACCGGGGGCACCTGAGCGGCCCCAGCGGCTTTACCTTGCCGCAGAGCGGGCATAGATTTGAATTGGGGGGAATAAACTGGTTGCAGTAACGACAGGGATGTTTGTATCCCGGCATCTTATACCTCCTGTTTCGGCTTATGATTGACGATCATTACCCTTGCTCCATTGACACTGGTTATCGCGGGCACCGGTATTAAACTGTAATAGATCTTGGACATCCTGCCTCCACTGTTCGAATGAGACATGGTTTACCCGACCGATAAAATGCTCTCTTAATATTTGGAGTGCGGGGATTCGGTGCAAGGCGTATCGATATTTGATATATCGAGGCTCTGTCAATTTTTCTTCCGGCAGATAAATTGGTTCTCGTCGGAAATTGATCGCGATCAGACAACGGTTGATCCGGGTGATGAAGCGATCGGTCTCAAGATGAAGTTCCTGCAGGTCGGTAAATGTGGGATAAATATCCCGGCCAACGATGCGAAAGAAATAAGTGGCCCTGCTGACGCCGTTCTCCAGACCGGAAAACGATTCCATGGCCAGGGCATTGCCGGGTTGGGCTGGATCCAGGCTGTAAATCGGAAACAGACACCAGATATATTCTCGATCAAGATCCCCCATGAGCCCTTTTTTGACTCCGATACAGATCTTATCCTGCCGGGAGAGGGACTTTAAACAGGCATATTCCTTTGCGATGGGGGAGACCGCCAGGCTCTTCTCCAGCTCATCCCACAAGCCGGGGGCGCAAGTTTCAACTTCGCTCCTTCGGGCCGCCTTGCCCTCCCTGAAGAGATGGGCGCAGCGATTTATTTCATGTGAGTCGATCCCCGGGACCAAACTGGTGATCAAGGTGCGGGTATCCCGCTCCACCTCACCCATCGCTTCGTAAAGAGCTTTTTTGAAAGGATCCAGTTGATACCCCATCATCGAAAAGATAAATTTGTGGCCCTCTTCAGTGGTGATTAAAAGCTGATGCTCAACCTTTTCAATCTTTGATATTTCGCTAAAAGGGATCCTTATCGGATCATTTTGCTCGGGGATTATCACCAACGCGGTTTTGTAGAGTCGGGATTCGCAGGGCCCCCGCTGTAGCTCCCGACCGCTGTTCTCCATAAAAACGTACTCCCCGCCCAGGCCTTTTTTATGGATTGTCTCCTGCATGAGCATATCCTTGATCAACATTTCGCTTCGCAGATGGAAGAGGGTGGTCGTAAAATCCTCATAGAGGTAGCCCAGGTGGGAAAGCCGGAACTTATCCCCGGAAGCCGGTGTTAGGAGAAGCTGGTAATCACCTGGGTCGATCTGCAGAATCTCCCGGTACCGGTAGCCAATAATTCTGCCGCCGGGGATCAAAACCTCAATTTCCTCCGGATAGAGTCGAACCAGGGTCTCTTCATGACCGGGAGAGAACCCGCCATCAGTGGAAATAGAGAAACCGGCGGGACACTCCAGGATCGCTTTCTTACCTTCCCCGTGTTCCATAACCGTTCACCCCCCGGGTCTAGTGACTTTCAGTCCCTAGACAGGTTGATTACCATAAGTATTTAAGACTTCCGTAAAGATGTAAAATATCCTGCAAAGTGGGATAATATTTTGGGGCCGGCGGGGGTTTTCGGCGGGAGCGGCGGCTTGACTTTTATATTAATATCCTCCATTAGTGGCGAAAAAAAATGAGCCAATATCCAATATCTTAAAGCAATCGGGTAGGAGGCTGCCCATTAGTTGGGCAGCCGACCTCCCAGTCGAGTAGCCAAGGGGAGTTTCACCCCAAGGCTGCTCTCACAGAACCGTACGTGAACCTCTCGGTTCATACGGCTCCTATCATTCAATCATACTATGATTTCCAACAGAGAGCCCAATGTGCAAACATGTTGGGTTCTCTGCTTCTAACTTGCCATAGCCACTCTTCGGCTTTCCGTCGGTGTCCGCGAAATCTCTTGTATTTACACATTGCCCACTTAATCAGACGCCTTTGCACACAGTCCAGCGCACGTTTCATTGCACTGCGATTGAATTTGCCAAAATAGTTCATCCATCCCCGCAGGACGGGGTTCAGCATCTCGGCTATGATTTCAATCTTGCTCCCTGTTTTTTTGTGCATTTCCAAGGCTTTCACCTTGTCCTTCAGCATCTGCTCTGCTTTCTGACTTACTGATGCAAGGAAATTCATTTGTAGTCTGCCAAGACGGTCTTTTATCCACACTTTCCGAAATGTGTATCCGAGAAAGTCAAACTCTGTATCGGGATATTCTTTCTTTCTATCCCTGTCCTGACAATAGACAATCTTAGTCTTGGCTGGGTGCAGCTTTAGTTTGCATTCCTTTAACCTTGCATCAATATCTGCAAGTAGTTGCTTTGCTTCCCATTCTGTCCTACAGTGCACTACCGTATCATCCGCATATCTTTCAAACGGATTGTACTTATGGTTTCTTACCATCCATAGGTCAAATGCGTAATGCATGAACAGATTCGCAAGTATTGGGCTAATGACTCCTCCCTGCGGCGTGCCGGCTGTTCTGGGTATTATCTCTCCCGTTTCTGTTTGAAATGGTGCCTTTAACCACCTTTCAACATATAGCAGAACCCACTTTTCTTTCACATGTTTTCGTGCGGCTTTTCTCAACAGTTCATGGTCGATGTTATCAAACATACCCTTGATATCCAGGTCAATGACATAGTCGTATTTCCAGCACCTCAGTCTTGCTGTTCCTACCGCATCTATTGCCGATTTGTTTGGCCTGTATCCGTACGAATCTTCATGGAAGAATGGCTCCAGTATAGGTTCGACCAGTAGTTTAGCGGTCATCTGTGCGATTCTGTCATCGATGGTGGGAATCCCCAATCTTCTGGTTCCACCATTATTCTTTGGAATCTCCACCGCTTTTACCGCCTTAGGAAAATAGCTTCCAGAGCTCATTCGGTTCCACAGTTTGTACAGGTTATCTTTGAGATTTTCCTCATATTCCCCAAAATTCATCCCGTCAATGCCTGCACTGCCTTTGTTCGCTTTCACCTTTTTGTAGGCTATCCACACAGCTTGTTTAGAAATCTTGTATGGTTTGCTGTTTTCCATGTGTTCCTCCTGTTTTCACAGTTGACATATGTCTCAGCTGAATGATGACGCCCCTTCGCTCCATTTCCATTACAGAAATCTCATTACTACTACGGACATCTCCGCCCCTGTATACTGTATCTCTACTTTCGGCCTTGTCTTTCTGTGACTTGAGCCTTTTCGATTTCCATCAGTAGACAGGTTCCTGCGTTCCACATCGAAGCCTGTTCTATGCTCATGCCGCCTTTATGCCGGATGCCAAACAGACGGTTTCAGGATTTACCTCTGTTTTTATCCCTATCAAGTGGTGGATAACAGGTTTTGACATCACTTTACGCTATCGACACCTCGTCAGCGGTTCACTTGCGTTCATCTTCATAGAGCTTACATGCCCATTCCATATGGGCTTTTCCTTCGTTGCTCACTAGAAGCCATAGTACGCAGGTAGCGCGTTACTTGCGGAAGGGCTGAACCAAAGAAGGTGAGGGTCAATGAAAGCCACTGAAAGCGGCACAATGAAACACAGACAACTTCGGCTTGAAGACTATCTGCAAAGGGTATCTGCGGAACAGAGAGAGTATGCAGAAGTGTGCGAGCCGCCCAAGATGGCCGAAACCGATATCACCGACACAGCCGAGCAGGGGGATGGATTGCTGGAACAAATTCTAACCCGCGACAATCTGAACCGGGCCTACAGGCAGGGTAAGAGAAACAAGGGGGCAGG
>JAAZPS010000212.1 GCA_012797095.1 Bacillota bacterium
CACAAAGATTTCCGGATCCGAGACAGGGAAATAAAGGGTCTGGCAGGAGTTCTCGCCAAGCGTCACCTTCTCCCCGGCGAGAGCCCTGGAAAAGCTGCTGCTGCTGCCCTGGAGCAGCTCCAGCGGGGTCGTCAGAAAGCCTGACAGGCCGTGCAGCCCCAGACTTTCCGCCTTGACCCACTCCCCATCCTCTTCATGCCTCAGGCGCAGCCGGCCCTCCGCGAACAGAACCTCCAGATCGTACGCCGGAAGCACCCCTTTCAATTGAGTGCCTTTCTCCACACTGCCCTGAAAGGAGAGCTCGTAGCGAGGCGCTTTTTCCACTATCGTCAGGGCATAATCCTGCTGCTGTTCCAGCCGGGACAGCGCTGTCTCGAGCACTTTGGCCGCCCGGGGCCGGGCGCTCTGTCCGATCAGATAGAAGAAACAGAGGGCGAGGACCAGCAGGAGCAGCCCCCCGCCGAGCAGCTGGGCCTGCTGTCTAGCTTGGACTGTCCGATCCATCTTCAGGAGGCCTCCTTCCTTGAACTGACATCTATCTATATGTCGGAAGGAGGGCGGCTATGATTATATTTACCCGGCTGACGACAGTTTCCCCAACAGCTGCCTTTCAGACTGAGCGCTGAAGGTTTTCCGGCAAGCGCTGCCCGGGGGTTGCCGCACGGGCAGCAGTATTTTTCCTTCACCCCCGCCTGCCCTCAGCGCTGGCCCTTGATCGAGGCTACCGGGAGAAGCCGGGCCAATTTCCGGGTGAAGCCGATGCGGGTGAAGGTATCGATCACCGCTTCGATATCCTTGTAGGCCTGCGGCGCCTCATCGAGGAAGGCGCGGTAGTCGCGGTCCGCCACCATCACCTCGCCGAGAGCGCTGCGCAGATCTTCGACGGCGATCTCCCGCCGGGCCGCACTTCGCGAAAGGACCCTGCCGGCGCCGTGGTTGACCGAATAGTAGGTCCGCTCGACCCCGGGCCGGGCCGCAATGACGTACGAAGCTGTTCCCATGCTTCCCGGAATCAGGGCCGGCGCACCCAGAGCGCGGTAGCGCGGCGGATTCTTCGGGTGGCCCGGCGGCAGCGCCCTGGTAGCGCCCTTGCGGTGAATAAGCAGCTCTTTGCCCCCGACCCGCTCGAATTTGGCAATGTTGTGGGCCAGATCGTAGACCAGTCCAAGATCGTGATCTTGGGCGGCACCGCCGAGAACCTTGCTGAAAGCCTGCCTGAGATCATGGGTGATCCACTGACGGTTGCAGAAAGCGAAATTGACCGCGCAGGCCATCGCTGCAAGATAGCGCCGGCCCTCGGAAGATCTGATCGGGACCGCGGCCAGCCCCCTGGTGGGGATCGCCAGCTTCATCCGGGCCGCCGCCTTCAGCATCAGCGCCGTGTAGTCGTTGCAGATCTGGTGGCCGAAACCGCGGCTGCCGGTATGGATCATCACGGTCAACTGCCCTTCGGCCAATCCCAGCTGCTTCCCCGCTGCCGGGTCAAAGAGCCGCTCGACCCGGCCGAGCTCGATAAAATGATTGCCCCCGCCGATGGTGGAGAGCTGGGCTCCCCGCTGCACCGCCCGGGCGCTAACTGCATCCGGATCGGCCCCGTCGAGAACCCCTCCCTCTTCGATGCACTCCAGATCTTCGGGCCGGCCGAAACCGTGCTCGATCATGAAGGGGACCCCCTCGACAAGATAACGGTTAAAATTACTGCGAACCAGGGCCGCCTGGCGGCTGCCCTTCCCCACTCCTGTCGGCACGCGCTTGACAATTTCATTGATCAGCTCGCGCAGGCAGGGTTTGTCCAGGGAATCGGCCTCGATATTGGTGCGCAGAAGGCGCACGCCGCAGTTGATATCCATGCCCACAGCGCCGGCGGAGACCACTCCCTCGACAGCGTCAACAGCCATCACCCCACCGATGGGCAAGCCAAATCCGGTGTGGATATCGGGCATCCCGACCACCGGATCCTGCACCCCGGACAGGGCGGCGGCATCGCAGAGCTGCTCGATCGCTTCATCCTCGTCGAAAGAGCGTTTCAGCGCTTCGTTCAGGTAGACCACCGCATCAACGCGCATCGCCCCGCGGCGGCGCACCCGGTAGCAGTTGGCACTGTCTCGCTCCAGTAGA
>JAAZPS010000001.1 GCA_012797095.1 Bacillota bacterium
GCGCACCAGTCTGCGGGGCCTGTTCTATCCCGAAAGCCTGGCGGTGGTGGGGGCCTCGGATACCCCGGGAAAACTGGGCTGGAATGTGTTCGACAACCTTCTACGGCACCAATTTCCGGGCAAACTGTACCCCGTCAATATCAACGCGAAAACGGTTCAAGGGGTGCCGGCCGTGGCCAGCGTCCATGAAATCGAGGGTCCCGTTGACGCGGCGGTTATCCTTGTTCCGGCGGCGCATATGACCGGGGCTTTCAGGGAATGTTGCGAAAAGGGGATCAAATATATCATTGTCGAGTCAGCCGGATTTGCCGAAACCGGAGAGGACGGCAAAGATATCGAGCAGGAGCTTCAGGAGCTCGCAAAAACCTATCGCTGCCGATTTGTCGGGCCGAACTGCTCCGGTATTATCAATACCCAGCACCGCATGGTTCAGTCCATCGGCACGGTTGGGGAGCTGCGCCGGGGGAATATCGGTCTTATCGCCCAGGCGGGAGTATATGCTGCCGGGATGCTCTGGGGGGTACGACATACCATGGATTTTGCCATAGTGGCAACGATCGGGAACAAAGCCGATCTCAACGAAACCGATATGCTGGAGCACCTCGGTGAGGACGATCATGTCGAGGTGATCTGTATGTACCTGGAGGATGTCAAGACCGGGCGCAGATTTGTTGATGTGGCCGGTCAGGTTACGGCCAGGAAACCGGTGATTATTCTGAAAACAGGGCGGACGGAGGCGGGAAAGAAAGCAGTGAGTTCCCACACAGCTTCTCTGGCCGGAAATGATCTTGTCTACGATGCCGCCTTCAGACAGGCCGGGGTGATCCGGGCGCGGGACAATGAGCATATGTTCGGGCTGGCCCGGGCTTTCTCCAGGCAACCCCTTCCCGGCGGGGACGGAGCCATGGTGATCTCCTACACCGGCTCCCTGGGGGTGGCCACCGCTGACGCTCTCTCGATGAACGGGATGAAACCGGCAGAGCTGGACGGGCAAACCCACCGGCGTCTGGAAGAGATCCTTCCCCCGTTCGTCGGTCCCCAAAATCCGGTTGATTGCACCTTTGATCTGCATGCGCAGCAGCTGCGGGAGATCATTGAAGTCGGTTTGCAAAGCGATAATATCAGCAGCTTTGTTGCTATTCTGCAGGCGGAGATCCTGCAAACATACGTCGAGGAGCTCAAAAAGATCGATTTCAGGGGCAAGCCGATCCTGCTCTGTGTTCCGTGCAAGGAATTTGCCATCAGCGAGGTTATTACCCTGGAGCAGGCCGGTTTTCCCGTCTATGCCACCCCGGAACAGGCTGTTGCGGCACTGTCGGCGATGCGCCACTATGCGGTGAATAAATGCGAACAGCATTGCTAGAGTGCGGGACCCTGGGGCAGTTAAGAAGATCCGACTGAAAGAAAAGGGAGCGGCGCCGGAGGCGCGCTCCCTTCCGCTGACAGCGGTGCCCCCCCGGCAAGCGGTTGGAAGGGATGCGGTTCGCTTGCTGCCGTCGGCCGGGCCGCTCTAGACTTCGCCCCACAACCTTTTCGCCTGGGCCTTCCACAGTGGAAAATCGACGGGGTTGCCCGGGAAGCGTTCATAATGTTTCTGAATGGCCCCTGCACTTTTCATCGCCGCCAGCAGGGCGGTAAAGCCCTTCCGGGAAAGTTTGCCGCTTAGCCTGCCGCCGAGAAGGGCTGCTGCCGTTTTAAGAAGTCTCCCCGGTCCCATCCTGACCTCGAAATGGCGGTTCATCTGCTCAAGATCATAGCTGGAGAAGACCACATCGCGGCTGAAAAGGTAGTTCACATCATCCCTGGGAAGCTCCGCCGCAACCACCAGCTGGGCCATGAGGCCGGCAAATTTGGCCCCCTGATCCCGGAAATAGCGCACATTCAACGGCCAGAGCTGCTCTCTGGAAAGATCACCTTTTTTCAAAGCGGCAGCCGCAGTCTCCGCAGCGATCTGGCAGGCGGTGAAACCGGAGGTGACCCCTTCACCGGAAAAAGGCTTGGTCATGAAAGCGGCATCGCCCACCACGATGAATGAATCGGCCACCAGCGAAAAAGGGGGGCGGCGGTAGGGAGTCCGGCCCCAGGTCTTTTTGACCAGGCGGTGCCCTACGCCGGGGAAACGCTCCTCCAGAAACTGCTCCTGCACCTTTGAGGCGGTCTCCAGCTTTTCCGGCTGTCCGATGCCGACAATGGCACCTTCACCGTAGCCGGGATTGATAAAAGCCTTGTGAAAGGGGTAAAAGTTCAAGCCCCTGGGGAAATCAGGAGCAAGCTCGTCCCAGTACTGCAGGATCACATAAAGAAAATCCCGCGGGTCGATGGGGCCGGTTTCCACGCCCAGTTCATCGGGCAGGCTGACCCGGACCACCCCGTCGACACCGGAGGCGTCGACAACGAGCGGTGCCCTGATCGTCAGTTTTTCACCGGCGGTGCAGGCTTCGATCCCCACCGGGCGCCCTTTGTCCAGAAGCAGTCCGGTGAATTCGGTCCCGAAAAGGATCCTGGCTCCTGCATTGGCGGCATATCCCTGCAGTCTTTCGATAAAAAGGGGCATCTCCATAACGTAGAAGGGATAGCGGACCATCTTGGCCTCATCACCGTCCGGCGGCCAGGCTCGCCCTTCGGGGTAATGGGCGATCAGTTCATCACCTTCGGGCAGGGGGATCTCGAACTGGGCGAATCTGATCTCGTCTACATGAAAAATACCGATATGGCTGCCGGGCTCACCGGCTTGCTGTTTTTCGATCAGGATGACCCGGTACCCTTTTTGCCCCATCCGCCAGCCCAGGTAAGCGCCGGCAGTGCCGGCTCCGACAATGACCAGATCTCCTTCCAGCTCACGGCTCATGCGATCGCCTCCCGCGATTATTGATAGTTTCAGGGAGCACCTCGAAGGTGCGCTACTAGATCTCCAGAATTTCGCGGATATCCGCTTCGCTCATCGTCGAAAGGAAGGTTTCGCCGGGTTGAATAACCCGGTCGATCAGCTCTTTTTTCTTCTGCTGAAGCTCAAAAATTTTCTCCTCGATCGTGTTTTTGGTCAGCAGCCGGATCACCTGAACTATCTTTTTCTGACCGATACGGTGCGCCCGCCCGGCAGCCTGCTCTTCCACAGCAGGATTCCACCAGAGGTCGTACTGAACGACGATATCGGCACCGGTGAGGTTCAGACCCGTTCCCCCGGCTTTCAAGGAGATCAGAAAGATCTCGGCGCTGCCCCGATTAAAGGATTCGACCATCTCCAGACGGTCTCCTGTTTTTACCGCACCGTCGAGATAGAGGTAGCGGTAACCCTCCCGGTCAAGCATCGTTTTGATCAACTGCAGCATTCCCGTGAATTGAGAAAAGAGGAGGATGCGGTGGCCGCTGCCGACGGCGTCGTGGAGCAGCTCTTGCAGCTGCAGCAGTTTGGCGCTCTTGCCGCGGTAGTTGTCAACGAAAAGGGCCGGGTGGCAGCAGATCTGGCGCAGCCGGGTCAATCCCGCCAGGATCTGAATGCGGCTTTTGTTGAAGCCCTCATCCTGGATCTGCGATCTGGCCTGCTCGCGCAAGCGCTCCAGGTAGGTCAGATAGAGCATCTTCTGCTCCCTGGTCAGCTCGGAGAGCAGGCGGTGCTCGAGCTTGGGGGGCAGTTCGGAAAGGACCTCCTCTTTCAACCGGCGTAGAATAAAGGGGCGCACCTTTGCTGCCAGTTCGGCGGTTGCCTCCCGGCTGCTCTCCGGCTCTGCGGCCGCCCTGGCGCCATATTTTTCGGTGAATTTTTTCTCCGTTTGCAGATAACCCGGCATGGTGAATTGGAAGAGCGACCACAGCTCGGTGAGGGAGTTCTCGATGGGGGTGCCGGTGAGGGCAAAACGATTTCCCGATCTGAGCCGGCGCACGCACTGGGCGGTCTGCGATTTAGGATTTTTGATATACTGGGCTTCATCCAAAAAACAGGAGCTAAAAGTGAGCGCGGTGTAGGCTGTGCTGTCCCGGCGAAGCAGGGGATAGGAGGTGATCGCCACATCGGCCCGGTTAATCTCCTGAAGCAGTTGGCGCCGCTCCGGCTTTGTCCCGGCGACGACCACTGTTTTCAGGGTTGGCGCAAATCTGTTTATCTCCGATTCCCAGTTGTAGATCAGCGAGGCCGGCGCCACGATCAGGGCCGGCGGCAGGTCGGACCTATTTTCCTGGCGCTCCGAGAGGATATAGGCGATGGCCTGCACGGTCTTCCCCAGCCCCATATCATCGGCCAGGATTCCACCGAAGCCGTAAGCGGAGAGCGATTTAAGCCACTTGAAGCCGGTTTTCTGGTAATCCCGCAGATCGGCCTTCAGCCCCGTGGGCAAGGGAAAATCTGCCCCGGCGGGATCGCGAATCCGGTCGATCAGGGCGGTGATCTCCGTGCTTTCCTCAACAGAACTGATCTCGAAATCCTGAAGCAGCCGGTTCAGGTGCAGGGCCTCGAATTTGGGCAGCCGGATTTTATCTTCCTTGAATGCAGCGGGTTGCAGCTCCAGGGCGCCGGCCAGGCGGGCAAATTGTTCGATCTCCTCTCCTTCAAGGGAGAGGATCGAACCGTCGCGCAGGCGGTGGTACCTGCGTTTTACGCGGAGGGACTGCCAGATCTCGGCCAGTTCCTTTGGATCGATGCCTTCCAGCTCCAGATCCAACTCCAGCAGATCCAGGTCCCAGTCGATCCCTACCCTGCCGGTGAAATTGGCGGCTTTCCGGCCGGCCTGTTTGAAGCGGTCGCTATAGTAGACAGCGGCGTGCTGTTGCAGGACGGGAACGATTTCATTGACAAAGTGCCAGATATCCTCATCCCGGTGCAGACGCATTGTCCGGCCCTTGATCGTGAACTCGGCTTCTTCGAATAAGCGCATCACTTGCTGCTCGGCAGCAGCATCCCGGATCAGGATGATATCATCCTGATCCGGCGTTTCCGGTTGCTCTCGCGGGGCAAAGGGATCAACGGTGATCTCGCCGTAGGTGAATTCAAGTTTGGCCAGCACTTCGCCGCTTTCAAAATCAAGAAAAACCCGGGCCTGCGGTGAAGGGCGGTGGAGCCTTTTTCCCAGGGATGGGGAGACCGTCAAAGTGGTCGTCTTTTCCATGAGCGGGTACAGCCCGGAAAAAAACAGCTGCTGCTGCCCTTTGCTGATCTGCAGCTCCCCGCCCTGCAGTTGCTGCCAGGTCTGCAGCAGCAGGCGGAGCTGTTTCTGCGGTGTTGCCGGCAGGTAGTAGACCTGCCCTTCAAAAAGTATCAGATCGCACTGTCGGGTTAACGGCTTGATCCTGTCTGCATCCTCAAGGTTCAAGCGAAGCCCATCGGTTTCTTCTTGAAGGGAAAACTGCAGGGGCAGCTCTGATTCGGTAACGAGCACCTGGTTGAAGGTCCGGTGATCCGCTTCCAGGGTGAAGGGAACCCCCCTGGTTTCAAGGAGCAGCCGCCTGAAAAGTTCTTCGGACAGCTCCACCTCTCTTCCCTTCAGCAGGCTGGAATATCCGTTTTTCTTCTCAACTTCATGGATCCGGGTGAAAAAATCGATCACCTTGCCGCTGTCGGGGGAAAAGTAATGCGCCGTCGGATTGTAGGTAAACTGCTTGCCGAAATAAAGCGGTTCCTGCCTGGCGATGGCGGAGATCAGCTTTTCGACACTTCTGACCACATATTGTCGGGATCCGGCCGCGCCTGCCCTGAAGGAGACGGTGATCTGCGGCGTACCGCCATGGTAGATGGCGTTGGAGAACCGGATCAGGGGAGCGAGCCGGATCTCCGCTGTTTTTTCGCCCCTGATACCGTTTTCCGTGTAGCGATGAAGCAGCTGCTCGATCTGATTATCTGCGGTTTCCTCAGGGTAATTCCGGGGGATATCTCCGGACAGGGCCAGCAGAACAGCGATAATATGTTTGCAAAATCCATCATAGTGAGCAAAGGCATAGCAGTTGCATGATGCCGTGATCCGGTGGGCCCCATCGAAACGGACCCTGATCTGATATTGCTCAGTTCCCTCAACCAGGGCCTCAAAGGAGCCCTCGTCATCGTCGAAGAAAAGACTCTTGATTGCACCCCGCCGGAAATACTGTAGTCCCCGGAAATAGACTGCGGTATCGGGGCTCATTTTTCTGATCTGGCGGGGTGACAGGGTAATCATTATGCTTCATCCTTTTTTCTGAGCGTTATTCCTGTCCAAGTTTAACATATTGCTGCAGCTGCTGTCAGCGGTATTTGGGCAGGGGGTGAACTGTACCGAACGGGTGGAAAGGGGGAAGCAGGGCAGTCGGAAGGGTCAAGCCTGCGGTTTTTTCATCACCAGATCCAGGTAGCGGGGCAGCCCCTTCCGCTCAAGCAGTGCCGCCTCCCTTGAAAGATAGCGGCGCTGCCGCAGCCGGCGCCGTGCGCTTTCCCTTAGCGCTGCTGCGATGGGGCCGGTAAGATCCTGCTCAAGGTCCCGGCGGCCGGTGCAACAGCCGTAACGGGCGATCAGCCTTCGGCAAAGGGCGGCCTTTGCCGGGGTGAAGGCCGGCTCCGTATCGAGTATGGAGGCGCAGATCTGACCTATATCCCGATCCGGTTTGCCGGTCACCGCCTCTTCAAAGTCAACCCCGAAGAGTGTTCCATCCGGGTGGATAATAAAATTTCTCAGATTGGAATCTCCCCGAAGCAGGGTGATCCCGCTGGGGCGGCCGAAACAGCGGTGGAAATGGGCGAACCATGCAGCCAGCATATCTGCATATTCGGGAAGACAGCTGTGGTTCAGCCGGTCGCAAAGGTTCTCCCCGGTGAGATATTCCATCAGCAGAGCCTTTTTTTCGGTAAAGGCAAGGGGCTGCGGCACGGCGGCTTTTTTCCGGTAAGCTTCCCGCAGCACCCGGTACTCCACCGCGGAGTGCTGGTGATGCGGGGCCCGGTAAACTTTTAGCAAAAAGCGACCGTCCCTGTTTTCCACAAGGTAGACCCGGTTTTTTTTGCTCTTCAACCGGTGGAGCAATCTGAATTCAGATCCAAAAAGGTGCACTTGCATTGCCCTGCCTCCGGTAGTTCGATCGGCCGGTACGCCTTTTACCGGCAGTTCAAGCATATACCAAACAACACTTCCTGGCCAGGCGGTCCACATTTTACTATTGCCAGCTGGTGCCCCCCGATAACACAAATTGCCATTGTCTGGAGCTGCAATCTGGTGATCGGATCTGTTACAATCAGGGTACGGAGATGAGCAAGGTCTCCGTGGTACGGTGATCAAGCCGTCCAGGCTAATGATCGGGGGGACAAGGGATGAGACGCGGGGTTTTGATCGCAATAACGGCGTTTTTGGCCCTGGCTGTACTGGTGCAGGTTGGCTTTGCCGCCAACTACGGTGAAAATCGCTGGTCCGGCTGCAGGGTTATCTGCATGAACGGCCGGGTTGATCCCGGCGCTGAGAAGCGGAGCCGGGTCAGTGGTGCCTGCAAGATCTGCGCTGACCAAACGGAGGGGCTGCGCGAGCGGCTCGAAGCCTGCCGGGATGCTTTCGGGAAAGAGTGTCTGGAACGGCTGCCCGAAGCAGCTCGAAGGCAGATAAGAGAGCGGAGCGCTGTGCGGGTAACAAGGCACCAGGAAAAAGATCATGATCGACGCTGCCGCCGAGACGGCGGCAGGTTTGACGGAGGCGAGTAAGCGGGCCGGCACTGATAGCTATTTTTGACTCAAACAGCCATGGATCATTTCCGAAGAAAATTCTCTCCCGGGCGGGAATCGATTTCCCGCCTTATTTTTTTGATGTTACTCTTGATAACCCCGGGCCCCTGTCACTTCCAAGCATAAATGAGGGCTCGCCGCATTCATTCTTGCCGAAGGGCAAAGATCGATCGCCCGGCGCTGTTCCCGGACCGGCTGCTCTTCGCTGAACTTCCGGCTTGCGGGGCGGCGGGGGAGCGCCGGCCAGAGTGGCGCGGAACCGGGAACAGATAATTTTGCTGAAGCTACAGGGACAGCGGGGGTTCTTGAATTGCAGGGATCCGGGATAAAATGGCCGAATTAAGGTAATTACGGGGGGAGAGGAAAGGATGTCCGTGCAGACAGAGCACCGGATCATTTACGGGGATTCGCGGGAGCTGGACGCCGTCGCTGCTGGGAGTATCGATCTGGTGGTGACCTCCCCGCCCTATCCCATGATCGAGATGTGGGATCACCTTTTCACTGCTTTCGATCCGCAGATCGGCATCTCCCTCGACAGCGGTGACGGCAGGAGAGCCTTTGAAGGGATGCACCGGGTGCTCGATGAGGTCTGGGCCGGGCTCTTCCGGGTGATGAGGGAAGGGGCTTTTGCCTGCATCAATATCGGCGATGCCACGCGCACGCTGGGGGGAAGATTTCAGCTCTTTGCCAACCACTCGCGGATCATCGGCAGCTTCAGCGAGCTCGGTTTCGATATTTTACCGGCGATTCTGTGGCGCAAGCAGACCAACGCACCGAACAAGTTCATGGGCTCGGGGATGCTGCCCGCCGGGGCCTATGTGACCCTGGAGCATGAATATATCCTCATCCTCCGCAAGGGCGGCAAAAGGCTTTTTCATTCGGCAGGGGAGAAAAAGAGGAGAAGGGAGAGCGCTTACTTCTGGGAAGAGCGGAACCGGTGGTTCTCCGACCTGTGGGACTTCAAGGGGATCGGCCAGGAGATCGCCGGCGGCGAACTGCGGCAGCGAAGCGCGGCCTACCCCTTTTTGCTCCCTTTCCGGCTGATCAACATGTTCTCCCTTTTGGGCGATACCATTCTCGACCCCTTCCTCGGCACGGCGACAACCACCCTGGCGGCGATAGCAGCGGGCCGGCACAGCACCGGTTACGAGATCGAGCCCGCATTCGAGGTCCTGATCAGGGAGAGGCTGCTTGGGGAGTGCGCCGGGCTCAACCGCTACAACCTGCAGCGGCTGAAGGATCATCTCGATTTCGTCAGTGAACATGCTGACGAAAAAAGTCCATTGAAATATACAAACATTAACTACGGTTTTCCGGTGATGACGCGGCAGGAGCGGGAGCTGCGGCTGCCGCTGCCCGGTTCGCTGGAGGAGGTGGAAAGCGGCTTTTTCAGGGCCACTTATCTTGATGATGCGGTGATCGTGGCAGGGGACAGCATTACTGGTTCAGCCGGCAGGAATATGCTAGAATGGTAAATCGGGTCATCTCCGATCTGCTTTACTTTGTGCGGTAAATTAGCTTATATCTGGAGAAGAACGGAGGCGCGGGCGTCCCATGAAAATGATCGAGGTGGATGCACTCACGGTTAAGTACGGGAAGTTACGGGCGGTGGATCGCGTTTCCTTTAGTGTTTTTGAGCAGGAGATCTTCGGCATCGTCGGGCCCAACGGCGCCGGCAAGACCTCGACGGTGGAATGCATTGGCGGACTGCGCCGGGCGTACAGCGGGAGAGTAAGCGTGAGCGGGCTCGATCCCTGGAAAAACAGGCAAGAGCTTTACGGGGTCATCGGGGTGCAGCTGCAGGACACCGCTTACCAGGATCAGGTGCGGGTAGGAGAGATCTGCGCTCTATTTTCTTCCCTCTACCGCAGCCCTGCGCCGTACGGGGAGCTGCTGGAGATAATGCAGCTCTCCGGCAAGAGAAGGGCTTTTGTGAGCAGCCTCTCCGGTGGTGAGAGGCAGAAGCTGGCCATAGTGCTGGCGCTCATACCCAATCCGCGGATCGCTTTTCTCGATGAGCTGACCACCGGCCTCGATCCCCATGCCCGTCACCAGATGTGGGATCTCCTGCTAAAGTTAAGGGAACGCGGCCTGACCATCGTTCTCGTTTCGCATTACATGGATGAGGTGGAGGCGGTCTGCGACCGGGTGGCGATCATGAACCGCGGGCAGATGTTGACCGCAGGCTCCATCACCGAGGTGATCGACGGCTTTGATCTGCAGACGGAGATC
The DNA here is from genome assembly GCA_012797095.1 of Bacillota bacterium. Lineage (GTDB taxonomy): Bacteria > Bacillota > Dethiobacteria > DTU022 > DTU022 > JAAZPQ01. The sequence goes on from JAAZPS010000001.1 coordinate 9,896, forward strand.
TCCTTCCGTTCATCGCTGGAGCAGACCGGGGGCCTGGAAAAGTTGCCCGGGGTCACCTCGGCAAAGCGGCGCCGGAACCGGATCACGGTCCAGGGGCGCGGCGATGAAACTGTTCTGGCGGTGCTGCAGTATTTGAAAGAGCAGGGGGCCGGCTGCAGCGGCCTGGCGGTAAAGCCTCCGGGGCTGGAAGCGGTGCTTCTAAACCTGGTCGGCTACAGCCCCTTTGAAGAGGGCGGGCAGGTAGAGGAGAGGGGGGTGCGGTGATGAGGACAGCCCTGGTGAACCTGACCCTGCTGGAGCTGAAGCTCTTTACGCGCAATTATCTGAATATGTTTTTCCTGCTGATCTTTCCCATGCTCATGCTGCTGCTCTTTGGCGGGATCTTCGGCAATGAACCCGAGGCCATCTTCGGCGGTTACGGCACCGTGGATATATCGGTGCCGGCCTATGCGGGGCTGATCATCTCCGTCACCGGGCTGATGAGCCTGCCGCTGACCCTCTGTGAATACCGGGAGAAAAAAATCCTGAAAAGATTCAAAGCGACCCCGCTGAGCCCGATCTACGTGGTGGTCTCGCAGATAAGCGTCCACCTGCTCATGACTATCGCCGGGATGCTCCTGCTCTTTGTCGCCGCCAGGGTGGTGTTTAACCTGCAGTTCGTGGGCAAGGTGCTGCCGGTAACGGCGGTCTTTCTCTTTTCCACGCTCAGCATCTTCTCCCTCGGTTTTCTGGTGGCCGCGGTGGCCCCGAATATGAGGGCCGCAACGGCCATCGCTTACCTGATCTATTTCCCCATGCTTTTTTTGACGGGGGCGACGATCCCCATCGAGCTCATGCCGGAACTCATGCGGAAGATCGCCGCGGTGCTGCCGGTGACCCATGTGGTCAGGGCGATGAAGGCGGCCTGGCTCGGCGAGGCGCTCTCATCCGTGAGCACGAGCCTTCTGATCCTGGGCGCCTTTCTGGCGCTCTGCACCCTGCTCTCGCTTAAATTTTTCCGCTGGGAGTAGCCGACCGGGGGCCGTCCGCGGACGGCCCCTTGCTCTTCTTTTGATAGTTGTATTACGCTGTAGTACAATAGGATAGTATCAGATCACGGTGCGAAAGGCGGTGCCGTACCATGGTTGCTAAATCAATAAAGCTGGATGAAAAAACAATTGAGAATCTGGAACTCGTTGCGAAGGGATTGAATGCAAAAAGCGGTGGGGAGATCTACAATTTTTCTAACGTGCTGCGAGAGGCAATCAACTATTATCTGAGCAGCGACCACATAAAAGAAATTGTTAAGGCCGCCCGCCGGACAGAGCCTGAGCGAAGCGCCTTGCTCCTTGTCAGCGAAAGCAGTCTGGGCAAAGATTGGCTTGCACCGGAGGAGGATGAGGCATGGGCAGATTTGTAAAGGGCGATGTAGTGGTGATCCCCTTTCCTTTTTCCGATCTGTCAAAGAGCAAGCGCCGGCCGGCCTTGGTTTTAGCAGGGCTTAAGGGTGCCGACGTAATTCTCTGTCAGATTACCAGCAAGAATGTACGTGATGAGTATGCGATCCCTCTTCGCAGGAAGGACTTTCAGGAAGGGACGATAAACCGGGATAGCAATATCAGGCCTAACCGGCTGTTTACTGCTGATGAGGGTATTATCGCGTACAAAGCCGGCTCTGTAAAAAAGAGCGCGCTGGTTCAGGCTATCGAAAAAACAATTGCGCTCCTGACAGGTTCAATGTAGCTGTGGGGCCTAGAGGATGAATTTCAGCAGCAGGCCGCCCAGGATCGCCAGCAGCGTGCTCAGCAGGGTCCCCACAAGATAGTACTCCGCGAATTCCCTCTTCTCCAGCTCCTTGTAGCGGGCGATCGATTTGGCGGTGAGGACGAAAGCGATGGAGGTAAAGGCGCCGGCCAGGGTGAGGGAGAGGATCACCGCCCGCTCGAGCATGCCGATGCAGCGCCCGGCGCGGTGGCCTCCGTCA
>JAAZPS010000213.1 GCA_012797095.1 Bacillota bacterium
GGTCTACACCAGCTCCGAGATCGAGCGGATCGGCCGGCTGGCCTTCGAAGCGGCGCGCAGCCGCAGAAAGCTGCTCCATTCCATCGACAAGGCCAATGTGCTGGAAAGCTCCAGACTGTGGCGGGAGGGGATGGAGCGCCTGCAGAAAGAGTATCCCGATATCGAGCTCAGGCATATGTATGTCGATAATGCGGCGATGCAACTGGTCAACTGGCCAAAGCAATTTGACGTCATCGTCACAGAAAATATGTTCGGCGATATCCTGACCGATCAGGCCTCCGTGCTGACCGGCTCCATCGGGATGCTGGCCTCGGCCAGTATCGGAGGGCAGGTGGCCCTCTACGAGCCTGCCCACGGCTCCGCCCCGGATATTGCCGCCCGCAACGAGGCCAATCCCCTGGCGACGATCCTTTCGGCGGGGCTGATGCTGCGCTTCTCTTTCAACCACGAGGCGGCCGCCCGGGCGATCGAGGAGGCGGTGGCGCGAGTGCTGTCCGGGGGCTACCGCACCCGCGAGCTGATGCAGCCGGGCTGCCGGGAGGTCGGCACCGCGGAGATGGGCGATCGGGTGGTTGAAGCGCTGCTGGAACCGAAGGAAGGATCACTTTAGCGGGGTGAGGGTAGAGCATTGAAAAATATGATCAGCGTTTACGATACCACTTTGCGCGACGGGACCCAGGGGGAAGGGCTCAGCCTCTCGGTGGACGACAAGATCAAGATCACCCGGCGGCTCGACGAGATGGGCTTTCATTATATCGAGGGGGGCTGGCCCGGTTCCAATCCGAAGGATCTGGAATTCTTTCAGCGGATGAAAAAATGTCCGCTGGCAAAGGCCCGCCTGACCGCCTTCAGCAGCACCCGCCGGCCCGGAGCGGCCATCGAGCGGGATCCCAATATCAAGACGATCCTTGAAAGCGGGGTCAAGGCCGCCGCGATATTTGGCAAGTCCTGGGACTTTCATGTCTCCCAGGCTCTCGAAACCACCCTGGAGGAAAACCTGGCCATGATCGGCGAGACCCTCTCCTTCCTGAAAGAGAGAGGGCTCGAGGTGATCTACGACGCCGAGCACTTTTTCGACGGCTACAAACATAATCCCGCCTACGCCCTGAAAACCCTGGAGGCGGCGGTTGCCGCGGGCGCCGATCTGCTCTGTCTCTGCGATACCAACGGCGGCAGCCTGCCCGATGAGGTTTACCGGATCACCGCCGCGGTCTGCGAGCGTTTTCCCGGAGCAGCGGTGGGGATCCACGCGCATAACGACGCCGGTCTGGCCGTGGCCAATTCGCTGATGGCGGTGAAGGCGGGGGCGGTTCAGGTTCAGGGGACGATCAACGGTTACGGTGAGCGCTGCGGCAATGCCGATCTCTGCACGGTCATCCCCAACCTCATGTTGAAGATGGACCGCCGCTGCCTCGCTGATGACCAGCTGGCCCGCTTAACCGAGCTTTCCCGTTATCTCAGCGAACTGGCCAATCTCATTCCCAACAGCCACCAGCCCTTTGTGGGCAACAGCGCCTTCGCCCACAAGGGAGGCGTCCATGTGAGCGCCCTGCTGAAGAACCCGGGCACCTACGAGCTGATCGATCCGGCGGCCGTGGGCAACAGCCGGCGGGTCCTGGTCTCCGAGCTCTCGGGGATGAGCAATATTCTCTACAAGATCGAGAAACTCGGGCTCGATGTGGATCTCGGCCGGACCAACGAGCAGACCCGCGAGGTCCTGACGGAGATCAAGGATCTGGAGAATCAGGGGTACCAGTTTGAAGGGGCCGAGGCCTCCTTCGAGCTGCTCATCCGCAAGGCCTTCAACACCTACCGGGAGCCCTTCACCCTGGAGACCCTGCGAATGATCATGGAGATGAAGGACGACGGCAGGGTCCATTCCGAGGCGGTGATCAAGCTGCGGGTGGGCGACCGGGTCATCCATACCGCGGCGGAAGGAAACGGACCGGTCAACGCCCTGGACAACGCCCTGCGCAAGGCCCTGGAGGACTTCTATCCGGAGATCCGCGCCATGACCCTGGCCGATTACCGGGTCCGGGTCCTCGACGGCGATCGGGGCACCGGCTCCCTGGTGCGGGTGCTGATCGAGACCTCTGACCACCATGACAGCTGGGGCACGGTCGGGGTCTCGACCAATATCATCGAGGCCAGCTGGCGATCGCTGGTCGACAGCATCGCCTACGGGCTGCTGAAGCAGAAGGCGAGGGACCGATCATCACTGCCTGCCCCCGCCCCATCCACCCCGGATCGGGAAAAGCCAACAGATTGAAGGGTGCCCGGGGTTCACTCGCGCACCCTGACCGATTTTTTGAGGGCATAACGGCTCACATCCTTCATCCCCCCGGCCAGTGAAATTTTCTTGAAGAGGGCTTCCTTATGGTCACCCTGCCACCACGAACCCGCCAGCACCGTGACCGCGCTTCCGGCAAAAGCGGCGGGGAAAATCGGCGTCGACGCGCCGATCATGACCACC
>JAAZPS010000214.1 GCA_012797095.1 Bacillota bacterium
AATTTCTCCTTGAGCTGCTCCTCAACCCCCGCCGGGCTCTCTGCCGTGGCCAGGCCCAGGCGCCGGGAGACCCGGAATACATGGGTATCCACCGCCAGGGCGGGCTTTCCGAAAGCGGCGTTCAGGATCACGTTGGCGCTTTTTCGCCCGATCCCCGGCAGGGCGGTCAGATCGGCAAAATTACCCGGCAGGATTCCGCCGAACCGGTGCACGATCATCCTGCTCGCCTCGACCAGATAACGGCTCTTGTTCCGGAAAAGGCCGCAGCTTCTGAGATAGGGCTCGAGCTCTTCCGGCTCCATCTGCGCCATCTCCTGCGGTGTTGAGACCGCGGCAAAAAGAGGCCCGGTGATCCGGTTGACCTGTTCATCGGTGGTCTGAGCCGAGAGCAGAACCGCGACGAACAGCTGAAAGGGATCGGCGTAGCGCAGCCCGGTGCGGGCCTGCGGGTAGCACTGTTCCAGCAGCGCAGCGATCCGGCGGAGCCGTGCCGCTTCATTTTCAATTTTCTCCAATCTGGCAGTATCCATGAATTATCACCATCTTCCCGGGCCGGCAGCGCAGCTTCTCAGCCGGGCTTCCCGACCACCGCTGCTGCCGCCAGCTCTTCGATCTCTTTCCGGGAATAGCCCAGAGAGAGGAGCACCTCGTCGGTGTGCTCCCCCAGCTGCGGCGGCGGCAGGCGCACCTGCCCGGGGGAACCGGAAAAAAGCAGCGGAAAACCGGGCTGCCTTTGCGCGGGACCCTCCGGACGGGCCACCTCGATCCAGAAATCCTGCTCCCGGGAGAGGGGGTGTGCCGCAGCGGCTTCAAGATCGAGCACCGGTTCGCAGCAGGCATCGTGCTGCGCGAAAAGATCGATCCATTCCTGCTGGCTCTTCTCCAGAAAGAGCGCTTTCATCTTTGCGCAAAGCCCCTCCTGGGCGGCGCAGTCAAATTGCTGCTCGACCCATTCCGGACGCTGCACCGCATTGCAGAAGTTCTGCCAGAAGAACGGCTCCAGCGCCCCCAGGCTCATATATTTGCCATCCCCGGTTTCATAGATATTGTAGCAGCAGTAGGCCCCGGTGATATGACCACAGCCCCGCCGCGGCAGCAGGTCGCTCTCCGGTAGGGCCGCTGCGTAGACCAGCCAGGGGAGCTGTCCCCTGGTCATCGAAATATCGACATGGCTGCCCCGCCCGCTTCTCTCCCGGGCGTAGAGCGCCATGAAGATGCCTGCAAGGGCGGTCAAGCTGCCCGCCCCGATATCGGCGATCTGCACTGCCGGCATCACCGGAGCCTCCCCCGGAGCCGCACTCAGATCGAGCAGGCCCGTTAGCGCGGTGTAGTTCAGATCATGGCCGGCCCGCTCCCGGTAACTGCCGGTCCGGCCGTAACCGGAGATGGAGCCGTAGACCAGGGCCGGGTTGAGAGCGCTGAGCTCCTCGTAGCCCAGGCCCAGCCGTTCCATCACTCCCGGGCGGAAGCTCTCCACCAGCAGATCGCTTTCCGCCGCCAGCTGCCGCAGGATCTTTCTGCCGCCCTCTGTTTTCAGGTTCAGCGCCAGGCTTTTCTTGTTGCGGTTCAGCTGCCAGAACAGGCTTCCCGCACCGCTGACACTATCGCCCACCGCCCTGGTGAAATCACCGGTGAAGATCTCTTCAACTTTCAGGACGGCGGCACCGTAATCACCCATCAGCATGGTGCAGAGCGGACCGGGCAGCAGTCTTGTTAGATCGAGCACCCGGAGGCCGTCCAGAAGGCCCTGCTGATTCGCCAACATCGCTTATCCCCTTTCTTTTTCCGGCGGCGCGGGGATGATGCCGTGTTCCATCAACAAACTGGTCTGTCTCCGGGCGCGTTTGATCGCCGCCTCCGCTTTTTGATAGATCGCCTCGCGGCCGAGCTGCAGCCGCGCTTTACCCTCGGCAATCGCCTGCAGCGCTGCAGCGGCAGCGACGCGGGGAAAGACCGCCTGATCGTCCATCGAGGGGAGGATCCTGCCGGGATCGAGCCCCCCTGCTGCGGCGCAGGCAGCCAGCTCCCTTGCTGCGGCGATACAGATCCCATCGGTGATCGCAGTTGCCCTGACATCGAGCACCCCCCGGAAGATGGCCGGAAAACCGAGCGAATTGTTCACCTGATTGGGAAAATCGGAACGGCCGGTGGCCACAACCGCTGCTCCCGCCTCCTGCGCCTCCCAGGGCCAGATCTCGGGGGTGGGGTTGGCGCAGGCAAAGATGATCGCCTGCGGCGCCATCTGCCGGACCCAATCTTTCCTGACCGTCCCCGGACCGGGGCGGGAGAGGCAGATCGCTACATCGGCCCCCGTAAAAGCGGCGGCGGTCTCGCCGCGCCGCTGCTCGCGGTTGGTTGCCCGGGCAAGGGCCCACTTGTGAGGCTGCCCCGTGGCAAGATCCTTCCGGCCGCGGTGCAGCAGCCCCTTGCTGTCGCAGAGCATCATCCGCCCGGGATCGGCCCCGGCGGCGATGAGCAGCCGGGCCGTGCACAGGTTGGCCGCTCCGGCCCCCACCAGCACGATCCTGATCTGCCCGATCTCTTTCCGGACAATCTTGAGGGCGTTTAGCAGACCGGCCAGCGTGACCAGGGCGGTACCCTGCTGATCGTCATGCCATACCGGGATGGTGCATTCCTGCTGCAGCCTTTCGAGGATCTCGAAACATTTCGGGCTTTCAATATCTTCCAGGTTGATCCCGCCGAAGGAGGGCTGCAGCGCCTTGACGAATTCGACGATCTCCTCCACCCCGGCAGCCTCGATGCAAAGAGGCACCGCATCGACCCCGCCCAGATATTTAAACAGAAGCGCCTTTCCCTCCATCACCGGCAGTCCGGCTTCGGGACCGATATTGCCCAGACCAAGGACGCGGGTGCCGTCGGAAACAACAGCCACCGTATTGCCCTTGTTCGTGTAGCGGTACACTTCCTCCTTCGCTGCAGCGATGGCCCGGCAGGGTCCGGCCACCCCCGGAGTATACCAGATGGCAAAATCATCGGAATCGCGGACCGGACTTTTCAACGAGATCTCGACCTTGCCCTGATAAAAAGGGTGAAGCCGCATCGCTTCGGCAGCGGGCGCTTCGGCCCTGGCGAGCAGCTCCTTCTCTTCACCCATCAGATCTTCGCCTCCCACTCCCCCGGAAACAGGGCACCGCCTGCTCAATGCGGCAGCCCCGGTACGGGCGAAACCCCGGCAGGGCCGGACGACCGCAAACGGTATCCGTCTTCTCGCGGGTGTATCTATTGAAATTCTGTATTCCATTCAACAATTCCTGCCTCCGGACAAGGCCGGGGAAGGGTTGAACGGCCGCCCTGGCGCTGTGCCCCTCCCGGGCCTTTCAGGGAAAGCTCTTTCTTTCCCCCGGCAAGCTTGCCAGAAAGAGCTTCTTGTTCTAAAGTAAGATCAATGCGGCGGTCCGGAAGGAGAGAAGCAATTGATGCCCGAGAACAGCCCCTGTCTATCCCTGCCGGAAAAGGAAAAGCGGCTCGAGGAGCTGCTGGCAGGCTTCGGGAAGGTTCTGGTTGCCTTCTCCGGGGGAGTGGACAGCACCTTTTTGCTCCACAGGGCGGTTACGCTGCTGGGCAGGGACAATGTGCTTGCGGTTACCGCTACCTCGCCGATCCGCCCCGCCACCGAAAGCGCAGCTGCCGGCGCACTGGCCGCAGAGCTGGCCGCGGAGCACCAGTTCATCAGCACCGGCGAGCTTTCCCTGGAACCTTTCCTGGAAAACCGGAGCGACCGCTGCTACCACTGCAAGAAAGAGCTCTGCCGCGGGTTGAAGGCGATCGCCGCCGTCGGGACGTATCGATATATCATCGACGGCGCCAACCATGACGACCGTTTCGATTACCGCCCCGGTGCCGCGGCCGCGCGCGCCTGCGGCATCCGCAGTCCCCTACAGGAGGCTGCCCTGACCAAGAGCGAGATCCGGCTGCTCTCCCGCCGCGACCGCCTCTCCACCTGGAACCGCCCCGCTGAATCGTGCCTGGCAACACGGTTCCCCTACGGGGAGAGGCTCGAGCGGAGGCAGATAGAGCGGGTCGAAAAAGCCGAGAGCTATCTGCGCACGCTGGGGCTTGAGCAGGAGCTTCGCGTGCGCACAAGCGGCGGCTGCGCCCGGATCGAGGCCGCCCCTGCGGAGATGGCCCTGCTCTGGGAAAGAAGAAGGGAGGTAGTCGCCTACCTCCGGGAGATCGGGTTTCTCCACACCGCTCTTGATCTGGAGGGATACTCCCCGGGCGGGATGAACCGGTCTCTTTCCCCCAGCCCACCGAAAGACCCGCTCAAGGGATAGCCCGCAATCCGCACTTATTTCTTTTGACGATCTTCCAGCAGCTCGCCCCCCACTCCAACCTGATCCTGGGCGGTCTCCTGCAGATAGACGACAAAGGCCTCTTTCCGGATACCGGTTACTTCGCTGGCAGTTCTGGTAAAGCCCTCGATCAGCTCGATCTTCCGCTCCCGTTCCAGACGGGGTCCGTAAAAAAAGATGGTCGGCATCCCGGCACCTCCTTTTCAAATTTTGCTGCAAGTTCTTCGGGACTGGCTCTATTATAGCATTATTTTGTAGATTCTTGAAACCTCCCGCCGGGAAAGGGCCACTTCCGCCCGGCGCGGCCCCGCCGGGCCGGACGATCACGGGCGCTTGAGCGCAAAGCGGCTCAGTTGTCGAGATAGTAACTTCTCTCGATCTTTTCATCTTCATCGTCGGCAAACTCGAGCAGCACGCGCAGCTGCTTTATCTCCAGATCGGGCTCGGTCAGGGCGGCGCCCATGGTTACCTCGGAGATGCCGCGATAATCGATCTCGGGGAAAAGTTTCTGCACAAAGATTTCCGGATCCGAGACAGGGAAATAAAGGGTCTGGCAGGAGTTCTCGCCAAGCGTCACCTTCTCCCCGGCGAGAGCCCTGGAAAAGCTGCTGCTGCTGCCCTGGAGCA
>JAAZPS010000215.1 GCA_012797095.1 Bacillota bacterium
GCGCCGCGGCCATCGCCGCGGCGCAGTTCGCCTTGAATCGTTCTGCTTCAGAATCCCACTCTGGGTCGGCCCTGTTCGCCCATTCTCAGAACCGGGTCAATCCCGGCCTCCGTTCGATCAGATCACCAGATCTTCGTTAAGATGCTTGCAATTGCCTGCCAGGGCATTCATCGCCGCAGCATTGATCGGATAGGCAATCGGCGACGGTGACACCAGCGGATGCGTCGCCGCCTGGAAGGTATTCAGCTCGGTTGCGGTGGTATCCTTCTGAATGGCCAAACTGAGGATATTGTTGATCTCTCCGACGGTATCCCCTCCGGAGATCTGGGCTCCCAGGATGATGCCGGAGCAGCGGGAGAAAATCAATTTGATATAGATCTCCTGCGCATCGGGTAAAGTGGCCGGATGGCGATCCATCGTCTTGAACTCACCGATCATGATACAGAAACCCTCCTGTCTTGCTCTGGTCTCGGTCAGGCCGGCTGCAGCGAAGGTTTTGTCGAAAATCTTCGTTGAAAATGTACTGATCGTCCCTTTATTGGCCCGGATCAGTCTCAGATGGAAGGCATTGCTCCCCGCGATCTTCGCCTCCATCGCCGCAGTCGAGGCCAGCAGCAGGGGGACGTCTTTCCCGGTAAAGAAACATCTCTTTTCAGCGCAGTCACCCACAGCAAAGATATCGGGGTCACTTGTCCGCATATACTGATCGACGATGATGGCACCCTTGGGGTTTATCTCCAGCCCGCATTCCTTCGCCAGAGCACTGTTGGGCCTTACCCCCAGGCCCAGAATGATCATATCGGCGGGAATGGTCCGGCCGTCCCCCAGCTCAACCGCCTCGACGGCCTTTTCACCGAGGATCGTCTTGACCCTGGTGCCGGTCATCACCTTGATGCCGTTTCCGCCGAGAAGCGATTCGATATCATCAGAATAGTTCCTGTCAAAAGCCTGCCACAGGCAGGAATCCGCCATCTCGATCAGGGAAACATTCTTCTTCAGCAGGCTGATCTGCTCGGCAAATTCAACTCCGATAAAGCCCCCCCCGATCACAACAACATCCTGTGTTGATTCCAGTTTCTTCAGGATCACTCCCAGATGCTCGTCGTTTTTCATCACCGGAAAGACATTCTCCAGATCATGACCCGGAATGAATGTCGGGATAATCGGCAGAGAACCGGTCGCAATGATCAGTTTTTTGTAAGCGATGACACTGCCACCGGCAGTTTTCACTGTTTTTTGCTCCCGGTCTATCTCCGCTGCCCGATCGATGAGCAGATTGACCTTCGCATTGGTCAACATGGCATCGGGAATCACATTCTTCTTTAAATCCTGCAAGGTACCGTAGATATACGGTATCCCGCACGGGACCATAACCCTTTCGGTATCACGGACCAGAGTAATCTCGATATCTTCCCCGTAAGCTTTACGCGCCATCGTCGCAGCGAGGAGTCCCCCTGCGCTGCCCCCGATCACCAAAAGGTCTGTTTTTTTCATCTGTGCGCCTCCTTCTTTGTGAATATCTCTATTTTATCATATTTCAAAAATCTTTTTAATACGGCGGCGGTAAACGGGGTAGACGGGGGTTCGCCCTTCCCGAAACTGCCCTTTACCCGGGATCTCCGGACAGAGGCACCGCCCTCACCAACTACTTCCCTGCCCGGCTGCCGTTCAGTATTTCCGGATAATGTGACATCTTTTCGAAATGGAGTTTTGGGCGCAATTATCACCATGATGCAGAAACTTTTATGGTCATGCTCTGGCTAACCCGTGATTGCGGTAAATCAATTCCATTTATTCTATCACCGTAGGATGCATCATTACTATGCAAAAGGTTTATCCATGGAATTGTTAAAAGTTGAGCTGCTCGTGGTATTGCCCATCTTAAGGGGTCGATATGGGATCCCGGATAGCCCATGAAAGATTTACGGTGATTCTGCCCAACACCTTTAAAACGCGCCACATGCTCCCAATCGTTTAAAACTCGGTCTATGAATAGCTCTCTTAAGATATTGGTTGTCGCCAAAAAGGCTCAACCAAATACCACATCCCCATTTTGGGGCATTTCCTAGAAGGGGTTTACGGAGTTCCTGGCAATCCCTGTTAAAAGGGGAGCATCTGCCCCTGTTCTATGGTATACTAGGGTATGTTTTTTGTCTTTTTCGATCTTCGGTGAGCGCTCTCTTTAACCACCGATAAATATGATAACCATGGTGGCAATATCTGTGGAACAAGAACTGTTAAATATTGAAAACCTGAAAACTTACTTTTACACGGATTCCGGTGTTGTCAAGGCGGTCGATGATGTCGA
>JAAZPS010000216.1 GCA_012797095.1 Bacillota bacterium
GATGGCCATGTCGATTCTTTTTGGAACCACCTCGATGCTGGCGGTAACGATCACCTTCGAAAGAAAAAACCGCTCCTTTGAACGTCTACTGGCGGCACCGATCAGCCTGACAGTGTTGATGCTGGCCAAAACGAGCGGCGCAATTCTTTTTGGTATCTTCAATGCCTTTGTTCCCATTCTTTTTGCTTCCTTGATGACCGACCTTTCGGGAGTGTACTGGCTGCCGGTGCTGGGCAGTGTGATCCTGATTGCGATCAGCTCTACATTTCTGGGTCTTTTTATCGCTGTATCGGTGAGTGAAGTTTTTGAAGCACAGACCTTTTCAAACTTTTTTCGCTTTCCGATGATCTTTCTTTGCGGTCTTTTTATTCCCCTGAGTATGCTGCCGGTTTACGTGAGGCCGCTTTCCTATGTCTTGCCCTTGACTTACGGAGTAGATATACTGAAAAATGCCGTGAATGGCGATGGCGGTATCCCCACATGGTTCTCTTTCCTGGCGCTGCTGGCTTTTGCCGTGGTGCTCTTCTGCACCAGCACCTACAACGTCAACCGCCGCTGGATACCGTGATCGGCTCCCGGGTGGCAATTGATTTCCGGTTAAAACATTCCGGGACAATCCAAGACGGGCCCAAAAGGAGCACCGAATATGTTTCGCTATGTTCATACAAGCATTGTCGCCAGGAACGCAGATAAGCTGATCAAATTTTACAAAACCGTGCTTGGATGCAAAAGCATCAACGAAACTCGCGATCTGAGTGGCGTATGGTTGGAGCGGCTGACCGGTGTAAAGGGAGCGCATATTACCGGAGAGCATCTGCTCCTGCCCGGTTACGGCAATACTCATCCGACACTTGAAATATTCTCTTATGATACGCCAAAAGAGACCGTGCCCCCAGAGATCAATCGGCCGGGAATCGCCCATATCGCTTTCGAGGTAAGCGATGTGAGCACCACCCTGTCAGAGATCGTTAAGGCTGGTGGAGGCAGTCTTGGAGAGCTAGTTACGGTGAAATATGCAGATAATCTCGAGGCGGTCTTTGTCTACGCCCGTGATCCCGAAGGCAACATTATTGAGCTTCAAAGTTGGAGGACAATAGAGAGCCCGCCGGACCAGCCCTGCAAGATCGGTAAGCGGACCTTTTGACGAGATCCTGAGATGCGCGGGCGATCAGCCTTACTACAGGAGCGGGGGTGGTGTCGAAGCGGCAGCGGTTGGTAAGCAGAAAAGTATCGCAAGCGGGAGAATCACTGCCAAAAGGGTTGTAAGGAAAAAAAGTGCAGCGCTGTTCAGACAGCAAGATCGAGACAGAGGGATAAAATTCACTGCCTAACAGAGATGATTTGATAGAATAACTACACATATGGGTAAGGTTATAATGCTACAATGACTCGAAAGGTCAAAGGAGAATCCTTTTTGAATATATAAACAATTAGAAGGAGTTTGTTATTTGGGAGTGCGCCGAGGTGGCTTAAGTCAAAACAGTTATTTTATTTTACAGGCACGATACAATTGTGGTAAACTCCATTTCAAAGAAAACCTATTCACTTTCATGCGGGACTTATGATATGATTCAAGCGAGACATTGCTATCGCTCCTTTATCATCGTGAGAGTTGATCAGCGAGAACAATGATCTCGGGATGTTGAAGGCAATGTTCTTTTATGTCCAAAAGGGGGATATGTACTTCAGAGCAGTGATGATGGTAAAAACAGTCTATTCATTGCAGCCAGGAGGGAAACGGATTGATGCAGGGGAATGGGAAAAGTGCCTTTCTCAAACAAAAAAAACTTGATCATGCCAACGAGCAGGAA
>JAAZPS010000217.1 GCA_012797095.1 Bacillota bacterium
AGGGGGAGGGAATGACTTTGTGGTTTCCCCCTCAAGGGGGAGGGAATGACTTTGTGGTTCCCCTCAAGGGGGGAATGACTTTTAGTTTCCCTCCAAGTAGAGGTGACCTCAGTTAATTCCCTCTCGGAAGGAAGTGCTCTGCGAGCCCCCGCGCCAGGTTCCCTCTCCCCTCGTGGGAGAGGGACAGGGTGAGGGGGACAACGGTTGGCGCCAGGTGAGCAGTGGGGTAAAAGCCCCTTTGCTTCCTTATTTTTTATCCCCACCATGTTGAAACCGGGCTTTTCACCCCCACCCTAACCCTCCCCCCTCAAGGGGGAGGGAATGACTTTGCGGTTCCCCTCAAGGGGGAGGGAATGATTTGTGGTTTCACCCCAACCATGTTGAAGCCGGACTTCTCACCCCCACCCTAACCCTCCCCCCTCAAGGGGGAGGGAATAAGGCCTTCGCTCAGTCCAGCTGTACCCGCTCTTGGCCGTCGTGCGCCATTGCGGTAATCCGGCCGATGAGCGCGGCTTGCAGGCCGCTTTCCTGCAGCGCTGCTACCGCCCGGGGGGCTTCCTCCGGGGAAAGGACCATGATATAGCCGATCCCCATATTGAAGGTGCCAAACATCTCCCGGCGGCTCACCGGACCGCTCCCGGCGATAAGTTCGAATACAGGCGGTACCTTCCAGGAACCGCTCTCGACAACGGCCTGCAGCCCCGGCGGCAGGATCCGCGGCAGATTGCCCGGGATACCGCCCCCGGTGATATGGGCCATCCCCTTGACCGTGAATCGCTTCAGCAGCGGCAGCACCCCGGGTACATAGATCTGGGTCGGCCGGAGCATCTCCTCGCCCAGGGTCAACCCGCCCAGAGCCGCGGGCCGCCCGTCCAGGGCAAAACCGCCCCGCTCCAGCAGCACCTTCCGGGCGAGGGCGTAGCCGTTGCTATGCAGCCCCGTGGAGGCGATCCCGACGAGCAGATCTCCGGCCCGGATATGTCGCCCGTCCACAAGCTGTTCGCGCTCGACCAGACCGACGGCAAAACCGGCCAGATCGTACTCCCCTGGCTCGTAGAACCCGGGCATCTCCGCCGTCTCCCCGCCCAGCAGGGCGCAGCCGGCGATGCGGCAGCCCCGGGCGACCCCTGCCACGACCTGCTCGACCTGCTCCGGCTGCAGCTTCCCCACGGCCAGGTAGTCGAGAAAGAAGAGCGGCTCCGCCCCGTGCACCAGAATATCGTTCACGCACATGGCCACGCAATCCTCACCGATGGTGCCGTGGTTCCCGGCAGCGAAGGCCAGCTTCAGCTTGGTGCCGACCCCGTCGCAGCCGGAAACAAGGACCGGCTGACGGTACCCGCCCAGATCGGGCGCAAAAAAACCGGCGAAGCCGCCCAGATCCCGGAGCACCTCCGGCCGGTAAGTCGAGCGGGCCAGCCCCTTGATCCGTTCCACGGCAGCCTCCCCGGCGGCGATATCGACCCCTGCTTGCCGGTAATCGATCTCCTTTTTTTTGCTCATTTTCTTTGCCGCTCACCCTTTCCCTGCTGCACGATGATGCTCACTTTGAACGGACCCCGGCGCCCGAGACCGGGGTCCGTCAGATGCTCCTTTAACTGTTAGAAGAAAAGCGGTGCAAAGACCAGTGCAACGATACTCATCAGCTTGATCAGGATATTGAGCGAGGGTCCGGCGGTATCCTTGAACGGATCACCGACCGTATCGCCGACCACGGCAGCCTTGTGAGCATCGCTGCCCTTGCCCCCGTGGGCGCCTCCCTCGATATATTTCTTGGCATTGTCCCAGGCGCCGCCGGCATTGGCCATATAGATCGCCTGGAGCACCCCGACAACGAGGGCGCCGCCCAGCAGGCCGCCCAAGGCCTCTTTACCGAGGAAGGGCAGCAGCCCCACCGCCAGCGGCACTACCACCGCGGAGAGGCCCGGAATGATCATCTCTTTCAGCGCCGCCCGGGTGCTGATATCGACACAGCGGGCATACTCGGGCGGGGTCTTCCCCTCCATCAGCCCGGGGATCTCCTTGAACTGGCGCCGGATCTCCTCGATGAGGGAGAAGGCAGCACTGCCCACTGCCTCCATCGTCCGCGAGGAGAAGAAGAAGACCAGCATCCCCCCGATGAAGAGCCCGGCGATCACCTTGCTGTCGATAATATTGATCATCTGGAGCCCGGCCACCTCGGAATAGGCCGCAAAGAGCGCCAGCGCAGTCAGCGCGGCCGAGCCGATGGCAAAACCCTTGCCGATGGCGGCGGTGGTGTTGCCCACGGAATCGAGCTCGTCAGTGATCTCGCGGACCTCTTTTTCCAGGCCGGCCATCTCGGCAATCCCCCCGGCATTGTCGGCCACGGGGCCGTATGCATCGACGGCCACGGTCATGCTCACCGTGGAGAGCATCCCCACCGCAGCGATGGCGATGCCGTACATCCCGGCAAAGTGATAGGAGATCAGGATAGCCACGGCGATGGCCAGGATGGGAAAGACGGTGCTCTTCATCCCCACGGCCAGGCCGCTGATGATATTGGTCGCCGGTCCGGTGGTCGAGGAATGGGCGATGGACTGGACCGGTTTGAAATGATCGGAGGTGTAGAACTCGGTAATCCAGCCGATGATCACCCCGGTCAGCAGACCGGAGACAACGGCGTAGAACGGCCCCATCTCACCGAGCAGGGAACGGGTGATGAAGAAAGAGACAACGATGACTGCCAGTGAACTGATGATGATGCCGCGATTCAGGATCGCGCTCAGGCGGGCCCCCTCCTTGGCCCGGACAAAGAAAGAGGCAAAGACAGAGCCGAGAATCCCCACCGCCGAGACCAGCAGCGGCAGCAGCACCCCGTTGAAACCATATTTCGAGACCACGCCCACGGTCATCGCCGCGATCATCGCCCCGACATAGGATTCGAACAGGTCCGCCCCCATACCGGCCACATCGCCGACGTTGTCCCCGACATTGTCGGCGATCACTCCGGCGTTGCGGGGGTCGTCTTCAGGGATCCCCGCTTCGATCTTGCCGACCAGGTCGGCTCCCACATCGGCCGCCTTGGTGTAGATACCCCCGCCGACGCGGGCGAACAGGGCGATGGAGCTGGCCCCGAGAGCGTAACCGTTGACGATGGCCGGATCCCGGATCCAGATATAGAGCACGCCCAGGCCGAACAGCCCCAGCCCTGCCACCATCATCCCCATGATCGTCCCGCTGTTGAAGGCCACTGCCAGCGCCTGGCTGACCCCGGTACGGGCCGCGTTCGCCGTGCGCACATTGGCTCTTGTGGCCACGTTCATCCCGACATAGCCGGCCGTCGCCGAGAAGAGCGCCCCGACAACGAAGCAGACCGCGGTCAGCGGATTGATGAAATAGGCCAGCACCGCGGCCAGCACTACCACAAAGACGATCAGGTAGCTGTACTCCCGGCGCAAGAAGGTCATGGCCCCCTCATGAATCGCCCCGGCAATCTCGATCATCTTGCCGCTGCCTGCCGGCGCCCGTTTGACCCTGAACCAAAGCACCAGCGCAAAGAGAAGGCCGGCCAGAGCGGCCAGCGGCACCAGATTTAAAAATTTCTCCATTAATGACAATCCTCCCTTGCCGTATTGATTGGATCTTTCAACGATCTAACTTACCGATTTAATTTACCGATCGGGAAGAGAAATTCCTGCTTGATCAGAAATATTGTTCCACGGCGGGGCGCTTTTGAAGGCCGCTCAGCGCACCGGATAGGAGCCGGTAAAGCAGGCCCGGCAGAGCTGCTCCGGCGGCAGCCCCACCGCCCCCACCGTCGCCTCGAGGCTGAGATAGCCCAGCGAATCGGCGCCCACCCTTTCTGCGATCGCCTCCGTGCCGCGCCTGTACGCGATCAGCTCGTCCGAGGCAGGCATATCGATGCCGTAGAGACAAGCATCGATCACCGGCGGCGAGCTGATCCGCAGGTGCACCTCCCGCGCCCCGGCGCGCCGCATCAACCGGACCAGCTTCACCCCGGTGGTGCCGCGGACCATGGAATCGTCGACCACGACCACCCGTTTCCCCTCGACGATCTTCTGCACCGCATTGAGCTTCAGATCGACCCCCTCCTCGCGCATCCGCTGCGTCGGCCGGAGAAAGGTCCGCCCGATATAGCGGTTCTTGATCAGGGCGATCTCGTAGGGCAGCCCGGCCTGCTCGGCGTAACCCGAGGCGGCGGCGATGCTGGAATCGGGCACCCCGGTGACAATATCGGCATCAGCGGGATGCTCCCGGGCCAGGCGCCGCCCCAGCTCACGCCTGACCAGGTGGACATTCTGCCCCTGCAGGTTGCTGTCGGGGCGGGCAAAGTAGATATATTCAAAAATGCAGAGCGAGTGCTCCGTCTCCGGCAGCGCCTGGAAGGAGCGCAGCCCTTTTTCGTCGAGCACGACCGCCTCCCCAGGAGCGACCTCGCGGATAAATTTTGCCCCGATGGTGTCGAAAGCGCAGGTCTCCGAGGCGAGAAAATAGCCCTGCGGCTCCAGCCGCCCCAGCGAGAGGGGGCGGAAGCCGTGGCCGTCGCGCAGGCCGATCAGGATCTTGCCGTC
>JAAZPS010000218.1 GCA_012797095.1 Bacillota bacterium
CGGGCCGAAACCGGAGACGGCGGTGATGAGATCGAACAGATCGCGATCCTCGGCGGCGCGAAAGCCGATCAGCCGGAGATCGTCATCCCGCAGCAGCAGCCTGGTATGGAAAAGCACCTCGCTGCCGACCAGCTGCTCCAGTCCCCCGGTCAGCTCCGGTATCTCCAGCGCTATGCCCACGGCGCCGACCTCCACAACCGCCTTGCCGGGCATGACGGCGACCAGTTTGCCGCGCAGGTATTCGATCATCAGGGCCGCCCCCTTTTGACCGCCTCGTGGTGGCGGCGGTGCTGCAGGTGGCAGAGGGCCACGGCCAGGGCATCGGCTTCATCGGGCGCTGAGATCGGCTGCGGCAGCTTCAGCAGCAGCTCCACCATCCGCTGCACCTGCAGCTTGTCGGCCTGCCCGTACCCGGCCACCGCCTGCTTGACCTGCAGGGGAGTATATTCGTAAAGCTCGAGCTCGCTCTTTGCCGCTGCCAGGATGATCGTTCCCCGGGCCTCGCCGACCTGCAGGGCGGTGCGCACATTCTTGCAAAAAAATAGCTTCTCCACGGCCACGGAGCAGGGTCGGTAGCGGGCGATCAGCGCGGTGACTTGATCGTAGATCTCGGCCAGGCGCACCGCTCCCGGCGTCTCCCGCGAGGTGCGCACGGTTCCCGAGGTCACCCGGCAAAAGCCGTTCTTCTTCTCTTCAATGAGGCCGTAACCGGTCAGGGCCAGCCCCGGATCAATTCCCAGAATAATCATAAGCTCACCATCGGCTCTTTCTTCTTGACCGCTATATAGTTCTTTAACCGGGGCGGCAAATCCTTTTTGGCTCATTAATGGAAAACGCCGGATTGAAGATCCGGCGCTTGTTTTCGGGCGATTGTAAATTTTTTCCGGCGGCGGCCGTTAGCTGGTATACGCCTCCAGAATACTGTCCAGATCGTCGAGGGATTCGAAGATATCGCCCGCCTCCAGCTTCTCCCGCAGATCATCCCTGACGCTGTAGCGGGTCACCCGGATCACCCGGCCCTGCGGGGGTTTTCCCTGGAATACGCCGATACGCTCCTCATCACCCTCCTCGAAGATACCCAGGTAGTAGCAGCGTTCGCAATCGGGGCAGAGATCGCCCAGGTGGGTGAAGGTAAAGTGCGGCCCTTTAAGTCCGACCCTCATATCGGCAACGTACCACCCACCGGTATCCTTCAGGTAGCTCATGATCTTTTCCAGGCCGACATCGCTTTGATGCAGCGCCCGGGCCATCTCCACCAGAGCTGCCGGGGGCAGCTCCAGATCCGGGGGGATATTCTCGGGTTCATGAACGGTGCCGTGATCGCAGTAACGGTAAAGATGCTGCACCGTGTACGGCTCCCGCGGCGTCACGCCGGGAAGGGTCTCGACCTCCTGCTCGGGCCTGGACCAGAGCTGCTCGAAGAGATTGATATCCTTGGTGTAGGCGATCAACAGCAACAGCGGCGCCAGGGCAACAACCACAACCAGAACCACAAACCCCACCCGCAGAAACTGATGGATCCTTTTTTCCTTCTTTTTCTCCTGTTCTGACAATAGGGCTCCTCCTCTCAGAGATGGTTGCTCAAGCCCTATCATCCCCCGGTAAAGGATAAATTATACATTTACCGCTCCTGTTTATTCCATCAAGGAGCCGGGAATCTCGAAGTTGGCATAAACATTTTGCACATCATCATTGTCTTCGAGCGCCTCCATCAGCTCGAGGATGCGGCTGACCTCTTCGGGGTTCTCGATCTCCACGGTGTTCTGCGGCAGCATGGTCACCTCGGCGCTTTCAAACTCGATCCCCTGCTCCTGCAGATATCCCTTGACCTCTTCAAAATGCTCGGTGGAGCTGATCACGCTGTACGTATCATCCTCCTCCCTGACATCCTCCGCCCCGGCCTCCAGGGCCATCAGCATCAGATCATCCTCGCTGACGCCAAGAGCATCCTTCTTGACGATGAAAAGACCCTTCCGCTCGAACATCCAGGCAACACAACCCGATTCGCCGAGGCTCCCGCCGTGGCGGGAAAAGAGATGCCTGATCTCGGCGACGGTGCGGTTGCGGTTGTCGGTAAGGATCTCCAGCAGCACCGCCACCCCGCCGGAGGCGTAGCCCTCGTAATTTACCTGATCGTAGCTCTCCCCTTCCAGACCCCCGGAACCTTTTTGAATAGCCCTTTGTATATTATCGTTGGGCATATTGTTTTCCCGGGCCTTCTGAACGGCTAAACGAAGGCGAAAATTGGTCTCCATATCGTCGCCGCCCTCCTTGGCGGCAACGATGATCTCCCGGGCCAGCTTCGTGAAGATCTTCCCCTTTTGTGCGTCCACACGTGCTTTGCGGCGTTTGATATTCGCCCACTTGGAATGACCGGCCACTCGGCTTCCCCCTTTCTTTATCCTCTCCGGCGCTTCCGCTACTGGGGATAGGAGCTGCTGACCAGCGTCCTCATCCCGCCGCGGGGGTTGAAATCAGCGGCAACAGTCATGGAGAGCGGATCGGTCAGCGCGACCAGATCGTCCAGGATCCGGTTGACCACATCTTCCTGGATGATCCCGACCTGCCGGTACGAGTTCAGGTAGTATTTGAGCGACTTCAGCTCAACACAGCTCTTCCGGGGCACATAGATGATCCGCAGCTCCCCGAAATCGGGCAACCCGGTCCAGGGGCAGACCGAGGTAAATTCGGGAAAAACGATCTCCACCTCGGAGCGGCGTCCGGCATAGGCAAACGGAACCGTCTCCAGCACCTTTTTGTCGACCCGATCCGGCGCCAGCGGAGCGGCTCCTTTCTTTTCATCCGCTTGATCCTTCATCGGCTATCACACCTCCCTTGCGCGCCCAGCGAACCGCCAGGTAACAGAACGGGGTATCGGCGAGCGCCAGAATAAACTTGACCAGATACTGTCCGGCAATCATATTGATCAAAACGGCTCCCTCAACGGTGCCGGCAAAAGCGATGGTGATAAAGATGACGCTATCCAGAAGCTGGCTGACAATAGTTGACAGGTTGTTGCGCAGCCAGAGGTGTCTTCCCGCCGTGACCCGGCGCCAGAACAGGAAAGCCTGGACATCATGCAGCTGGGAGATCAGGTAGGCGATCATGCTGGCGGCAACGATGCGGGGGACTGCTCCCAGGATCGCCTCGTAGGCCGGCTGGAGCTCCCAGAAAGGAGCCGGCGGCAGCACCTGCCCCAGATAGAGAAAGGCGGTCATGATCAGATTCGCAAGCAGACCCAGCCAGACAATTCCGTTGGCCTCTTCTTTACCCCAGACCTCGCTGACCGTGTCGGTCACCACAAAGGTAACCGGATAGACGAACACCGCTGCGGGAAGAACGAAACGCCCCAGGATGAACAGTTTGCCGGCAATAATATTGGCCACAAGCAGACAGGTGACAAAGATAGCGGTTAACAGGCGTAATTTTTTCTCCAAAAGGCCACCTCTTGTTTTTTATGAAGCAGGGTATCTGCGACCTGCTGTCTATATTATAGGCTATCAGGGGCCGGGAAGGAAAGTTTGCCCGCAATAGACGCTATTTGATATTCAAAAGTGGGTCAAGCTTGCCCGTGGTTAAAAGATAATACGAGAGGAATATATTCAAGGCGGTCATGGCCAGACCGAGCCCGTTCAGGAAGATCCCGCTCCTGGCCAGATCGCGGCGGGGGGAAGGAAGTCCGGTAATCCCCATGGTCAATCCGGCAAGACCCAGGGGAAAACCCACAAAGGGGATCGCCCAGCCCGCCAGCATCGCAATCCCGCAGAGGACCGAATTCCGCGCCGTGCGGTAAAGATTCCGGGCAACATCATCTCCGTTATTCACCAAACCACCTCGCTGGCAACAATTCTATCACAACCCCGAAAACCGGACAACGGCCGGTGAAAAAGCCCAAACGATCGTTTGAACACTGGCGCCTTTTCATCAGATCAATTAGAATGATACCAACAGCAACTACCTGAAGGAGAATTTCCATGGAAAACTACTGCTATCTGACCTTCTCGACAACCTATTTCGCCCTCCGCTCCGAGGCGCTCCTGCGGGAAACAACACTGCCCTTCAAGCTTGTTCCCGTTCCCCGCAGCATCAGCTCCAGCTGCGGCACTGCCCTGCGCTGCTCCTGCACCGATCTGGCGACGATCAGGGAGACGCTGGAGCGATCAAGAGTTATCATTGAAGGGAGCTACGGCCCCTTCGATAGATAAGCGGCCGGCAGGCCTGGAAAGGGAAAAATGACCGATGCACAGTAAACTCAACCTTTATTTCGACAATGCCGCCACCAGCTGGCCCAAGCCGGAACCGGTTTACGGCGCCGCGGAGATCTATCTGCGGCGTATGTACGGCAACCCCGGGCGAACCGGCTCAACCCGGACCATCGCCGCGGAACGGCTGCTCTACCGGGCTCGTGACCGCCTGGCCCGCCTGTTCAATGCCGCCGATCCCTCGCAGATCGTCTTCGCTTTCAACGCCACCGACGCTCTTAACATGGCCCTGAAAGGGCTGCTCGATCGAGGAGATCACATTCTTTACACTGCCATGGAGCATAATTCGGTGCTCCGCCCCCTCGGGGGGTTGAAGAGAGCGGGGCTGATCCGCAGCACAATGATCCCCTGCTCGGAGGAGGGTTTTCCCGATCTTGCTTTTCTGGAACGATCTTTCGAACCGCGCACCCGCCTGGTGGCGGTCAATCATGTCTCCAATGTCTGCGGGGCCATCGCTCCGCTGAAGGAGATCGTCGAGATGGCGCACCGGCACGGCGCTTACGTGCTCGTTGACGCCGCCCAGAGCGCCGGGGTTCTGCCCATCGATCTACAGGCTCTGCCGGCCGATCTGCTCGCTTTCACCGGGCACAAGGGGCTGCTGGGCCCGCCAGGCACGGGGGGGCTCTATCTCCGTTCCGGGATGGAGCGGCAGCTGAGACCGTGGCGAGAAGGCGGCACCGGTAGTTTTTCCGAAACAGATCGGCAGCCTGAAACGCTGCCTGAGCGACTCGAAGCAGGCACCCTGAACGGCCCCGGACTGGCCGGGCTGATCGAAGGGCTTGACTTTATAGAACAGACCGGGCTGGCGCAGATCCGGAAACATGAAATTGCCCTCAACACCTCTCTGAGGAAGAAGCTCTCCCGGATCCCCGGGATCAGGCTGCACGGTCCGGCAGAGCCGTCCCGGAGCACCGCCGTACTCTCCCTGACCATTGAAGGGATCGACTGCGGGGAGCTCGGTCACACCCTCGAGAGCAGATACGGGATCCTTTGCCGGACCGGGTTGCACTGCGCCCCTCTGGCCCACCGGGCGTTGGGCACCTTCCCCGAGGGCACGGTCCGCCTGAGCCCCGGTTTCTTCAGCCGGGAGTTAGAGGTCGATTATCTGTCCGGCGCCCTGGAAGAGATCATTTCTTTGAAGGCGAGACGCTAAATATCCCGAAAGGAGCACAACAAGATGAAGACGATCGATAATTGTGGGCTGTCCTGCCCGGAGCCGGTTATCCGGACAAAAAAAGCACTCACTGAAAATCCGCTGGGTTTGATCTCGGTGGTCGATAATGAAGCGGCCCGGGAAAATGTGATCCGCATGGCCAAAATCGAGGGTTTTTCCGCACGTTGGGAGGAAGAAAAAGGGCTCTACCATATCTATATCACCCCGGGAACGGGCGAAACGGGTAGAGAACCGGCAGCGGTGCCGCCGCCGGCCGTCAGCCCCGGGTTACTAGAGCAGGTTATCTTCATCGGCTCGGAGCAGTTCGGCCGGGGCAGCGAGGAACTGGGCAAACTGCTGATGCGCAACTATATCTACACATTGACCGAGGGGACCGTTGTCCCCGGAGCGATGATCTTCGTCAACAGCGGGATCAAACTCTGCGTCGAAGGTTCAGCGGTTCTAGAGGAGCTGGCCGAGCTGCAGCACAGGGGGACCGAAATCCTTGTCTGCGGAACCTGCCTGGACTATTTCAACCTTGCAGAGAAACTTGCCGCCGGGAATGTTTCCAATATGTACGAGATCTCCGAACTGCTGGCTGCTGCGCCGAGGGTCCTTTCGCTCTAGAATACCCGCCGGTGACTATCGTCCTACCAGTACCACTTTGCCATCCTTGACTGCCCCTAGTCATCCCGAGCCCCTCCTTTCATCCTGAACCCCTCCTACCATCCTGAACCCCCTTTTTGTCATCCTGAGCCCCCTCCTGTCATCCTGAGCGAAGCGAAGGATCTCGCTTTTCCCTGGAGCACCACGGGAAGGGAGGCAGTATCTGGTGAAATGCCCGCAACCAGCCCGGCAGCATGGGTTGCCGTACCCGGCGAACCGTCCGAGATCCTTCGGGCTGCGCCCTCAGGATGACAATGGTGTGGCTGAACCCCGGGGATGATAATGGGGCAGCTGCGCGTCCAGGGATGGCGGTGGTGTGGCTGCACCACCCAGGATGACAGTGGTGTGGCTGAGTCCCCTTTTTGTCATCCTGAGCCCCCTCCTGTCATCCTGAGCCCCCTCCTGTCATCCTGAGCGAAGCGAAGGATCTCGCTTTCCCCTGGAGCACCACGGGAAGGGAAGCAGCGGCTCGTGAAGCGCCCGCAATCGGCCCGGCAGCAGCATGGGTCGCCGTACCCCGGCGAACCGTCCGAGATCCTTCGGGCTGCGCCCTCAGGATGACAATGGAGCAGCCGAGCCCCCGGGGATGATGATGGGGCCCCCCGGAAGACTGAATAACGATTCGGTTCCCGGTACAACCTCATTTTCTTTCCTGTACCGATCCGA
>JAAZPS010000219.1 GCA_012797095.1 Bacillota bacterium
AGGGTGACACGGGGAAAGTGGTCAGGGTGAAAGGGGAGAAGTGGTCAGATGGGACAGGAAGGTACGTCCCTGTTGTCCCGTGGGGAATCGTTTGGGATGATGGGGGATGATGATGGTGGGGGGGTATTGCGCGGCGGCGGGTTTGGGCGGAGATCCTTCGCTTCGCTCAGGATGACACCGGGGAAGTGGTCAGGATGACACCGGGGAAGTGGTCAGGATGACACCGGAAGAGCGGTCAGGATGACACCGGAAGAGCGGTCAGGATGACACCGGGGAAGTGGTCAGGTTGACATCGGGAAAGTGGTCAGGTTGACATCGGGAAAGTGGTCAGATGGGACAGGAAGGTACGTCCCTGTTGTCCCATGGGGAATCGTTTGGGACGATGGGGGAGAATGATGGTGAGGGGGTATTGCGCGGCGGCGGGTTTGGGCGGAGATCCTTCGCTTCGCTCAGGATGACACCGGGAGAGAGGTCAGGATGACACCGGGAAAGTGTTCAGGATGACACCGGGAGAGAGGTCAGGATGACACCGGAGGAGTGGTCAGGGTGACACGGGGAAAGTGGTCAGGGTGAAAGGGGAGAAGTGGTCAGATGGGACAGGAAGGTACGTCCCTGTTGTCCCACTGTTGGCCTGCTTCTGGTTGGCGGCGACGCCTTTGTTCCCGTGGCCCGGGTTTGGTGTCCTGTGGGTTGGTTGGTGTCAGATGCCGCCGGGGATGGCGGCGCGGGCGATGCGGGACATATGGCGGCTTACTTTTTCCGCCCACTCTGGGTCGGCGGCGTAGTTTGGACCGACCGCGGAGAGGTCTTCACCGCGGTACATCCGGGAGCCGCGGCTGAGGTAGCGGTTGCAGAGCAACCTGGCGGCATAGTTGATGCACTGCTCCCGGGAGGAGAAGGAAAGGGCGCTGCCGTAGGGATCGGCTCCCCCGGCACCGAGCCCGAAAAGGTTGTTCTTCTCGCGGGCCAGCCGCGATTTGCCCGCGCCGCTCTCGAGAAGGGCGATCGCCGCGAGAACAAGACTGTTGACCCCGTAGGTCTCCTCCGCTCTGACGAGGGCCTCTCCGGTTCCTTTGAGCCCGCCGGCGCCGAGTCTGCTCCAGGCCCGTTCGTACTGCCTGGCGGTGAAGTGGGAGCGGGTCAGCACGGTCATGCTGGCGCCGCGCATCCCGACGGCGTCGCGGTAGGTCTGGCGCTGATTCAAGAGGATCGATTCAAGCTGCGTATTGCGCTGCCTGACCGTCTCGATCCGGTAAAGCGCGTCCTCCAGATCCTGGATCAGTTCGCGGTTTTCATCATGAACCTCGGTCAATTCCTGGACAGCCTCTTCGTACACGGTTTGCAGATCGTCGATCTGCTGGGTCAGACGTTCGTATCTTTGCTGCTGCTGCTGGTTCTGTTCATAGAGATAGAGGAGACCGCTCAGGGCCGCGATGGTGAAGAATAGATAGGCGACCCAGCCGTAACGTTGCATTTTTCCGAACCCCTTTTCTCTCGTGTTCGGGGGCTAAACCCCCTTCAAATTTCCTATAATTCTGCATATATCTTAAGAATCCTTCTTTCTGGTAGATAAAGGTGATCATGGGCCTAATTTCCTCGAATGCCGCCCGGGGCGGTGCCACCGGGAAAAATTTCAGCCGCCGCCCCGCCGCTTCTTTGTTCGGGGTGGTACTTTGATATAATAGCGGAGAAAGGAGGTGGAGGGGTTGGAACAGGCTGTGGTTGAACTTCCTTTCCGGGCCGATCTGCTCGGCGAGGGGAAGAGATATCTGATCATTACTTTCGGCTGCCAGGCCAATGAGTGCGACAGCGAGGTTCTGGCCGGGATGCTCGAGAGCGCCGGCTACCGCCCCGCCGCCGGCCCCGAGGAGGCCGATCTGATCGTGATCAATACCTGCTCCGTCCGCCGGAAACCGGAGGAGAAGGTTGCCGGTCTGCTGGGCCGCTTGCGGAAATTGAAGGAGAATAACAGAGCTCTGCTCATCGCCGTGGGCGGCTGCATGGCCCAGCGTCCGGAAGCGGCGGCTGATCTGGCCCGCCGCTTCCCCTTTCTCGATCTGATCTTCGGCACCCATGCCCTGCCCCGCTTTCCGCAGCTGCTGGAGCAGGCCGGCCAGAGCCGCCGGCCGCTGATCGATATTGCCGAAGCGACCGCGGGGCGGAAGGGGCTGCCGGTTCGCCGGTCCAGCAGTTTCAAGGCCTGGCTGCCGGTGATCTACGGCTGCAACAATTTCTGTTCGTACTGTATCGTCCCCCATGTGCGCGGGCGGGAGTGCAGCCGCTCTTTTGCGGAGATCATCGCTGAGGCGCGCTCGCTGGAAGAGGCCGGCTATCTGGAGATCACCCTGCTCGGCCAGAATGTCAACTCGTACGGCAATGATCTGGCAGCGGGGGCGGGGGGCGATTTTGCCGCCCTGCTGGCGGAGCTGGACCGCAGCGCCGGGCCGGCCCGGATCCGTTTCCTGACCTCGCATCCCAAAGATCTTTCGCCCCGTCTGATCGAGGTGATCGCCCGGGGCAAAAAGATCTGCGAGCATCTGCACCTGCCGGCCCAGGCGGGGAGCAACCGCATTCTCGAGCGGATGAACCGCCGCTACACCCGCGAACGCTACCTCGAGCTGGTCGCTGCTCTGAAGAAAGAGGTCCCCGGCATCGCCCTGACCACGGACCTCATGGTCGGATTTCCCGGCGAGACCGAAGCCGATTTCCGGGAAACCCTGGCGCTGCTCGATGAGGCGGAGTTTGACCAGGCCTATACCTTTATCTACTCGCCGCGTCCGGGGACACGGGCTGCGGCGATGAAGGAGCAGCTTGACGCCGCCGAGAAGAATGAGCGGCTGCAGCGGCTGACCCGCAGGCAGAACGAGATCAGCCTGCGGTTGAACCGGGCTCAGCTCGGCCGGACCGTGGAGCTGCTGGTGGAGGGGCGTAGCAAGAACAATCCGGAGATGTTAAGTGGCCGCACCCGCACGAACAAGCTGGTTCATTTTGCAGCGGCAGAGGACCTGAGCGGACGGCTGGTCACGGTGGAGATCACCGGGGCCTATACCTGGTACCTGACCGGGGAGCTGGTTTAAGGTGCGGGCATGGACAGACTGAATCAGACAGAAGAGAGGGATCAGGAAGATGATTGAACGGAGAAGAAAGGCTGTGGCGGGATCGTCGGGACTGTCGTTTAAGCTGGGCGTTCTGCTGCTGCTGCTCCTGCCGGCAGTATTTTCAGGCTGCAGCGCAGGAACCGGTCCCGAGGCGGTGGTGGAGCAATTCTACGCTCTCTGGGAGGAGCAGGATTACGCGGCCATGTACGAGCTTCTCGACAGCAGCTCGCGCGAAACCTATTCCGCGGAGAGCTTTGCCGGGCGCTACGGCGAGATCGACCGGCTCATCGGACTTGAGGCAGTTGAGCTCAAAGAGATGGAGGCGCGGGAGAGTAGCGTCGAAAGGGCCTCTTTTTCCCTCCCGGCGGCCCTGGAGAGCTCCGCCGTCGGGACAATCCCGGTGCGCTATTCGGTCGAGCTGAGCCGCGAGAAGAAGGGGGCACCCTGGCTGCTGCGGTGGCACCCCGGGTTGATCTTTCCCGAGCTGAACGACGAGCGGACCGTTGATCTGAGGCGGGAGCTGCCGGAGCGGGGCACGCTCACCTGCCGCAGCGGCGAGCTTCTGGCCGGGCCGGGGCGGTTCAAGGAGGTCGGCGCGGTCCCCGGGGTCTACAAGGATGAACAGAGTTTCGCCGCGGCGGTGGGGC
>JAAZPS010000220.1 GCA_012797095.1 Bacillota bacterium
CCCGTCTCGCCCTGAAGGCCACCTTGCAGCGATATAATTATTTTGGTAAGATCAAGGCGCAAATTGAACGCCCGGGGGCGAAACTTACCGATGAACACTCCCAGAATAATCCCCTGCCTCGAC
The DNA here is from genome assembly GCA_012797095.1 of Bacillota bacterium. GTDB lineage: Bacteria > Bacillota > Dethiobacteria > DTU022 > DTU022 > JAAZPQ01. The sequence goes on from JAAZPS010000220.1 coordinate 124, forward strand.
CTGCGCGAAGGGCGCGTGGTCAAAGGGGTGCAGTTTTCCGGTCTGCGCGATGCCGGCGATCCCCTTGAACGGGCTCTATACTACGCCCGCGAAGGGGCCGGCGAGCTCTTCCTGCTCGATATCGCCGCTTCCCCGGAAAGCCGCAGCCTTACCTGTAATCTGCTCCGCAAGATCTCGGCGGCCACAGAGATTCCGCTGACCGTCGGGGGGGGGATCAATTCAGCGGCAGTGATCGAGGAGATGCTGCACAGCGGCGCCGCCCGGGTATCGATCGGCAGCGCCGCCCTGGAAAACCCGGGGCTCATCGATGAAGGGGCCCGCCTTTTCGGGAGCAATGCTATCGTCATCTCCATTGATGCCCGGACAATTTCGGCAGTACCGCCTCCCGGAGAAAAGTGCCGCTGGGAAGTTTACCGCGGGGGCGGGCGCCACCCCACCGGCCGGGATGCCGTTGAATGGTCCCGCGAAGCAGCACAGCGGGGCGCCGGAGAGATCTTGCTCAACTCGATGGATGCCGATGGCACCCTGCAGGGTTATGACTTGGCCCTGCTTGAAGCCGTTACCGGCGCTGTTTCCATCCCGGTGATCGCCTCCGGAGGCGCCGGCAAACTGGAGCACCTTTTTGAGGCCCTGACCACCGGTGGAGCAGCCGCAGTCCTGGCAGCTTCAATTCTCCACGATGGCAAGTTCACGATCGGGGAAATCAGGAGTTATCTAGCGGAGAAGGGTCTGCCGGGTCCCGGGGAAAAGAAGCAGCAGAGCAGAATCTGAAGTAGTGGGAGGAGACTGGAAATGAAGGATCAAGAGAAGATTTGCATCAAACAAAGTCCGGTCCAGATCAAGCGCGGCGGCGTAATCATGGATGTCACCACCGTCGAGCAGGCCAAAATTGCGGAGAAGGCCGGTGCTGTCGCGGTGATGGCCCTGGAGCGGGTACCCGCAGATATCCGGGCTGCCGGGGGAATCGCCCGGATGGCCGACCCGGAACTGATCAGCCAGATCATGGAGGCAGTCAGCATACCGGTTATGGCCAAGGTCCGCATCGGCCATTTCATGGAAGCAAAGATCCTCGAGGAGCTCGCCGTTGACTTCATCGATGAGAGCGAGGTGCTGACGCCGGCGGATGAACGCTACCATATAGACAAGTATGCCTTCAAGGTGCCCTTTGTCTGCGGCGCCAGGGATCTGGGCGAAGCGCTGCGCCGCCTCGCCGAAGGAGCAGCCATGCTGCGCACGAAGGGGGAACCGGGCACCGGAAATGTGGTCGAGGCGGTGCGCCATATCAGGCAGGTCACCGAAGATCTGCGCCGGGTGATCAATGCCCCTGACGACGTGCTCTCCGTTCTCTCAAGGGAGATGAAAGCCGCACCCGGTCTGCTCAGATTGATCAAAGAGGAAGGTAGACTGCCGATGCTGAACTATGCCGCCGGCGGTATCGCCACGCCCGCCGACGCCGCTCTGATGATGCAGCTGGGTGCCGATGGGATCTTTGTCGGTTCCGGTATCTTCAAGGCCCAGAACCCGGAAGCCCGGGCCGAAGCGATCGTTCAGGCGACAGCTCATTATGACGACCCCTCGATTCTGCTGAAAGTGTCCCGGGGCCTTGGTGAAGCGATGAAAGGCCTGGATATCGGCCAATTGAGCGAATCGGAACGGATGCAAGAACGGGGCAACTAGACCCGCGTAGACCACGGGGACAGGCTGGATCGTCAGCCTGCCCCCGATTGTTTCTACGGTTTCTGCCGGGAAGAGCAAAACAATTCAATTACTCAAGCCTGGCCCCACAATTGTTGCCCAATTCAACAATTCAAGCCTGACCCCAAATATAGTCCCAGATTTTACAGTTTCTGCTCAAGCGGCCACCGAGAAGAGCAAAACAATACAATTACTCAAGCCTGGCCCCATAATTGTTGCCCAATTCAACAATTCAAGCCTGACCCCAAATATAGTCCCA
>JAAZPS010000221.1 GCA_012797095.1 Bacillota bacterium
CCCGGCGCGGCGCCTTTTTCATAGACTCTCCTCTTCTTCGCTTAAATCGGCGACCAGTGTTTTGAAATGGTCGGCCCTGGCCTCGTAATCGGCAAACATATCCCAGCTGGTACAGGCCGGTGAAAGGAGCACGATCTCTCCGGGGCGGGCCGCCCGCCGGGCAGCCTCGACCGCCTCCTCCAGGCCGGCGAACTGCTCGAAAGCGTCAAAGCCCGCTTCCTCCGCCGCCCGGGCCAGTTTGGCCCGCGACTCTCCGAAGAGCAGCAGCAGCCTGACCTCCTCCTTGATCACCGCAGCCAGATCGGCAAAATCGCTCTCCTTATCCCTGCCCCCGGCAAGCAGGACCTTTCGCTTCCCGGGAAAAGAGCGCAGCGCCCGGATCACCGCTTCGGGATTGGTCCCCTTGGAATCGTTGATATACTGCACCCCGCCGATCTCGGCCACCGGCTCCAGCCGGTGCGCCAGCGGCTGGAATGAACGCAGCACCCGGCCGATCGCCTCCGGGGAGACCCCGGCGGCCCAGGAAGCGGCTGCCGCAGCGAGGGCATTTTCCAGATTGTGCTCCCCGGGCAGGGCCAGCTCTTCAACAGCGCAGAGATCGGCGGTAGCCCGGCCCCCGTTGAACAGGGTCAACCGATCACCGGCAATGCCGGCGCCGCACTCCACCGGAGCGCGGTCGAACCAGAGCAGCCTTCCTTTTACAGTTTCTTGCAGCCGGGCCACGGCGGGATCACCCCCGTTGAGCACGGCGAAATCACCACGGCCCTGATTCTCGAAAAGGCGCACCTTGGCCCGGTAATAGCTTTCCAGGCTGCCGTGATAATCAAGATGATCCCCGCCAAAATTCAGAAATAGAGCCACTGCAGGACGGAACTGCCGGATATCGGCAAGTTGAAAACTGCTCAGCTCCGCCGCAACGGCCCCTGCAGGGCCGACCCGATCGACAACACTGCAAAGAGGCACCCCGATATTCCCCGCAGCCACGGCCCCGCTCCACCGCGCCCCGTCCAGCATCGCCGCGATCAGCGCGGTGGTGGTGGTCTTGCCGTTGGTCCCGGTAACCCCGATCAGGGGCGCCCTCATAAAAGCATATGCCAGTTCGATTTCCGATACAACCGCTATTTCCAGCGTCTCCGCCCGGCGGAAAAGCTCCAGCGAACGCGGAATGCCGGGGCTCTTGATCACCAGACCGATTTCTGGGGTGATCAGCTCCGGGGGATTGGCTCCGGCCGCCAGCGTGATCCGGTCATACCTTTTCAGCCCGGCCAGCTCCTGCTGCAGCGCTGCCGCGGGCCGCAGATCGGTCACGATAACCTCGGAGGCACCTTTTTCAGCCAGCAGCGCTGCCGCTGCGGCGCCGCTGCGGGCCAGCCCGACCACAACAACAGGCCGGCGGCGGATCAGATCGATCAAACCAGCTCAGCCCCCTTACTGTAGAGATCCCCGGAGCCACCATTCCAGAAGGCCCCCCAGGGCAAAGATGAAGGTCAACCCCCAGAATGCCGTCACCACCCGCCATTCGCTCCACCCCTTCAGCTCGAAATGATGGTGCAGCGGCGCCATCAGCAGCAGCCGCCGCCCGGTCAGCTGAAAGGAGAGCACCTGCAGGATCACGGAGAGAGCCTCGATCACGTAGATCCCCCCGATAAGCAGCAGCGACAGCTCCGCCTTGCTCAGAATGGCCGCGGCAGCCAGGGCGCCGCCCAGGGCCAGCGAACCGACATCGCCCATGAAGATGCGCGCCGGGTGAAGGTTGTAAAGCAAAAAGCCGAAGGTGCCCCCGATCAGGGCGGCACAG
>JAAZPS010000222.1 GCA_012797095.1 Bacillota bacterium
CAACAAATGGGACAACAAGGTCCGTCCCTTTGTCCCATGAGATCCTTCACTTCGCTCAGGATGACGGAGGGAGGTAAGTCTGTCGCTCTAGGGGGAAAGACGTCTGTCGCTGCGATGGGAGCAGCTCCCGGTTAACCACCCTGGGGGCGCGGCACCCACCCTGTCATCCTGAGGGCGCAGCCCGAAGGATCCCGTTTCCGGTTATCGCAGTGCAGGGATCATGGGTCCAAGAAGCAAAGCAATGGTAAAACCCGGGAAGCAACAAATGGGACAACAAGATCCGTCCCTTTGTCCCGCGCGGTCCCGGATCTGAGAAGGAGGTGAGAATGGTGGGAACGGGAAAAGAAGATACCCGGTCCAGGATCATGAAAACGGCGGTGAAGATCATCGGCCGGGAAGGGAATCTCAATGTTACCATCAGGGAGATCGCCGAAAGGGCTGCGGTGAACATTGCCGCGATCAATTATCATTTCAGCTCCAAGGAAAATCTGATTGAAGAGGTCGAACGGGTCACCATGGAGCAGATTCAGCTGATCTACAACCGGCTGACCGATGCGAATAGAACCCCCCGGGAGCGTCTGATGGCCTGGGCTGATGATCTGATGCACTATCTGATCGATTACCCGGGAGTGATCTATATGATCGGCGCCCGGATTCTGCAGAGCGAGAACAAGAGCGCCGGGCTGGCTGAATATCTCAGCGCCGCCGATACCAGATTGAACCCGGTGGTGCAGGAGCTGACCGGAATCAACGATCAGAAGCTGCTTTCGTTCAAAGCGCTGCAGCTGCTTTCCGGCGTGGCCTACCCCACGCTGATCTATTCCGGAACGAAGAAAGCCCTCGGTCAGATTATCAGCAGCGAGCGGGTTCGCCAAAGCTATCTGAGCACCCTGATTGACAGCCTGGTTGCAACCGGTGGCACCGGATGATGACCCGGCGTAAAGATTTTTCTGCTACATCTTATTTTACCGCTATCATCGGTTTCCAGTTATTTTACTCCCGTAAGCCCGTCCCTCAGCGGCGGGCTTACTGTATCGATCCCTCTTCATCGGCAAAGCTCACCGAAACACTTTCCGGGTCATACTCGATCTCCACATCGGCAGGAATATAAAGGTACAATCCCTGAATGAATTCAAACCGGCCCGCGAGCCATTCGTGCATCTGATGATGCTGTGCAGCCTTCTTTTCGTTGAACTGTTCGATGGTAAAATCCCGATTGAAGGCTTTGAATTTCAATTCGAGCCGCCCCGGCCCCTGTACCCGAAACCGCTCTCCGGACAGATCGAGGGAATACGGGTTCAACCGGCCGGTCGGGAAATATTCACTGCAAAAAAGGCGGTATTCGGAAGCGGTGATCTTCCCGGCACCGGGAGCAGTTCTTTTTATCAGCAGCTGCGGCTGAAACCACTCTTCGCCGCTGTTGCCCGAAATAATCTTTAAAAGGCTGCCATCAAAATCGAATTGCCACTGCTTGTAGGGATGGGCACCGGCCTTCCGGTCCAGTTCCCCGCTGAGCCACGCTTCCATCTGTTCATGATATGTTTCATATCGGACTTCACCGCTGCCCCCGGAGCCCATCTCGAGCAAACCTTCTTTGGGAAAAAGGTAAAACAGGGCCAGCGACAGCAGTAAAATGATACTGTACGTGATCACCGTGTAGCGATAAAATTTAAGCTGCATCCTTCATCCCTCCGCTCACTGAATCTCTATTCTGTTGGAAAGAAGCGCCGCCCCGGCCCACAAC
>JAAZPS010000223.1 GCA_012797095.1 Bacillota bacterium
GGTGTCATCCTGAGCGCAGCGCCCCCCAGGTGTCATCCTGAGCGCAGCGAAGGATCTCGTCTCTTACCGCGGCAAGGGAACCAAATACGAATCAAGGAGGCTATTTGATGAGTACGGGTAAAATCAAAGTCAACCTTTCCACAAGCCAGAAGTACCTGCAGGCAAACACCGCCCAGACAATCTACCTCATGCTTCAGATCGTTCAACCGAAAATCGACCTGGGAACCGATCGCCTTCCCGTGAATGTAGGTTTCGTCATCGATCGCTCCGGCTCCATGCATGGAGAGAAACTCGACTATACCAAGCAGGCGGTAAAATTCGCCCTGAGCCATCTGGATCAGGATGATACCGCCTCGGTGGTGCTCTTCGACGACCAGGTCGATCTGCTGATACCGGCAACAAAGGTAGAGAAGAAGGAGCAATTACTTCAGCTGATCAGCGGTCTGACGACAGGGGGCATGACAAATCTCAGTGGGGGTTTGCTGGAAGGAGCCGGGCAGGTCAGGACCAATTTCGTGGCCGATCAGATCAACCGGGTCATTCTGCTAACCGATGGCATGGCCAACAAGGGGATCACGGATACGGAACGATTGACTGCCATGGTCAGGGAGCTGCGGGGCTCCGGTCTCACCGTTTCCACCCTGGGGGTGGGTGAAGACTTCCAGGAGGATCTGTTGGTCGATATGGCCGAAGCGGGTGACGGCAATTTCTATTTCATCGCCTCGCCCGATACCATTCCGGAGATTTTCAAAAAGGAGCTGCAGGGGCTGCTCAATGTGACCGGTCAGAACCCCGGGCTCGCCTTCAGCCCCGGGGAAGGGGTCGAGATAACTGCTGTCCTGGGGTACGAGCCGCAGTGGGGAGAGACAGTTGCGATCAAACTGCCTGATATCTACAACGGCGACACCAGAACCGTGCTGGTTGAGCTCAAGGTCAAGGCGCAGTCCACAGGGATGTTGCCTTTGCTCAAGATCGGGTTTCACTACTTCGATGTGACCGCCGGCCTGGCCTCGGTGAAGTACGACTTCGATCTGGATCTTCAGGTGATCGCAGATCAGTCTGCTCTGGAAACAGGGATCGATCTTAAGGTTGTCAAAGAGGTGGAAATATTCAATACAGCCCGGTCCCGGGAGAAGGCCATGGAAGAGGCCGACCGGGGCGACTTCGAGAAAGCAAGGCAGATCCTGGCTGATCAGAAGAAGAAGCTGGAAGAGATCTACCAGAGCACCAAGGATAGTGAGATACTGGAGCAGATCGAACAGCTGCAGTCGAATATTGGATTCATGGGACAAGAGCACTACTCGGCCATGAGTCGCAAAACGATGAAACATTCGAGCTACCAGATCCGCAAAAAACGGTAGCAGAATGAGTTTGAGTTTATCGCAATAAGACACACACCTTTTTGGGCAATTTATTTGTCAGGAGTGGTTTACTATGGATCCTTTTTTAGAAGTGCGTGCCAAGTTGAGCAGATCTTTCAGCCGCTTCCTTTTCGGACGAGGGGAATGATTGCTGGGGGAAGAATTGCCAATTGCAAGCCCAGCAGACAGATATTAATACGGCAAGGACAAAGCCCCCTATATTTGTCATCCTAGGAGCAGCCCGAAGGAACTCCGGTTAAAACCGACGCCCCACGGCATTTTAAAGGATATTTTTACTTGCTGTGAAGGTAATTATTTGAAATGTCTTTCGATGAATCATCAATAAGCAATCTGGCAATCTGGATGATCCCATAAAGGAAAAGTGCGGCGAGAATTGAAATTAAAGAGAGCAGGCTGTTGACGGCAGTAAAGATCGGGAGGCGAAATAGATGGTTGTAGCAGATGTCACCGTGGTGCCCCTGGGTACGGGAAGTACCAGCTTGAGCTCTTTTGTGGCTGCTTGCCAGCGTGAACTGCAGCAGCATGGTGAAGGGCTGACATTCGAGCTCACTGCCATGGGCACGATCATTGAAGGTGATCTGGATCGTATCCTGGCCCTGGTCAGGCGGCTGCATGAGGTTCCTTTTGAGCACGGTGCCGCCCGGGTCAATACTACCATCCGGATCGACGACCGCCGGGATAAGGCCGGCTCCATCGCCGGCAAGGTGGCCTCGGTGAAGGA
>JAAZPS010000224.1 GCA_012797095.1 Bacillota bacterium
GGCCCGGACCGCTCAGCCTGGTGCTGCCCCGCTCCGCCGGGCTGCCTTCGCAGGTCAGCGCCGGCCGGCCCACGGTGGCTGTCCGCATGCCTGCCCACCCCGTCGCCTTGAGCCTGATCCGTGCTGCGGGCGTCCCTCTGGCCGCGCCGAGTGCCAACCGTTCCGGCCGGCCCAGCCCGACCGAAGCGCGCCATGTCCTCGAAGAGCTGGCCGGGAGGATCGAGGCCGTTCTCGACGGCGGCGCCTGCACCGTTGGCGTGGAATCGACCGTGCTCGATCTGAGCGGAACCCGGCCGGTTATCCTGCGGCCCGGCGCCGTGACCGGGGAGCAGCTGGAGAGGGTGCTGGGAAAGAAGATCTGCGGCAAGGCAGGGTTTTGGCCGGCAGGGCAGCCCTTTCACCAGTACCGGCCCCGCGTTCCCCTGATCCTGATCACCGGCCCCCGGAGCAGGCGGAGACCCCTGCTCGCGGCTTTGACCGCGGGCTACCGCAGGAAAGGTTTCAGGGTCGGGCTGCTGCTACTCCCCGGGGGGGCCAGGCAGTCGGCCAGGGATCTTTTTCCGGCGCTGCGCCGGTTCGATCACCGGAAGGTAGATCTGATCCTGGCAGAAGGGTGTTCCCCCCGGGGGCTCGGTGGGACAGTATTGAACCGCCTGGCGCAGGCGGCGTCGCGGATCATAAAAGCCTAGGTGGTGCCGATGTCGGAAATAATCATTCTATTTGTCTGTACCGGCAATACCTGCCGCAGCCCCATGGCGGAGGCGCTTTTTCGTCATGAGTGGGAGAGGCGCCCCGATACCCCCGGGGTGAGGGTGCTCTCTGCCGGGCTGGCCGCAGCCGACGGGGAGCAGGCTGCAGCCTATGCCTGCATGGTGATGCGCGAGGCCGGGCTCGGCCTCGAGGGGCACTGCTCCGCCTTGCTGAGCGAGGAGCTGGTGGAGAAAGCTCACCTGATCCTGGTGATGAGCCGGCAGCACCGCCAGCGGTTGCAGCAGCGTTTTCCTGCTGCCGGGGAGAAGATATTCTTGCTGAAGGAGTATGCCGGGTTGACTGGAGATGCCGAGATCGGCGATCCGTACGGCGGCACCCTTGAGCGGTACCGGCAGGTATTTGCCGAGATCGGCGATGCGGTCAGCAGGGCTGTCCCGCGTCTGGAAAGGAGTCTGCGTGATGAAAATAGTACTGGGAAGTGACCATGCCGGTTTTCTTTTGAAGGAGGAGATCCGGGCCTATCTGGCCGGGACCGGGCATGAGGCGGCCGACTTCGGCACTTTTTGTGAAAACAGCGTCGATTATCCCGATATCGCCCTGCCGCTGGCCGAAGCGGTTGCCGCCGGCAATTATACCCTGGGAATTCTGATCTGCGGGACCGGCGTGGGCATGGCCATTGCAGCGAACAAGCACCCGGGGATCAGGGCGGCCCTCTGCGGCGATCCCTTTACCGCGCGCTTTGCCCGCGAACACAACGATGCCAATGTCCTGACTCTGGGCGCACGGGTGACCGGGCCGGGACTGGCCCTCGAGATCGTGGATACTTTTATCAACAGCATCTTCCAGGGTGAACGGCACCGCCGCCGGCTGAAAAAGATTGCTTTTATGGAAAAGCGGCATTAAAATATTACAGGCAGCCGGCTTTGGTCGGCTGATGGAGGCCTCCAGGATGGATGATAACAGATTTGCGGAAATACAGCTGGTCGATCCGGAGATAGCCGGGGCGATCGCAGCGGAAGAGAGGCGCCAGCAAGACAGCCTCGAGCTGATCGCTTCGGAAAACCTGGCCAGCCGGGCGGTGCTGCAGGCCCAGGGGACGGTGCTGACCAACAAGTATGCCGAAGGCTACCCCGGGGCTCGCTACTACGGCGGCTGCCGTTACGTGGACCAGGTGGAGCAGCTGGCGCGCTCCCGGGCCCGGGAGCTCTTCCGGGCGGAGCATGCCAATGTCCAGCCTCATGCCGGGGCGGCTGCCAACCTGGCGGTCTATCTCGCTTTCTTGAAACCGGGCGATCGGATCCTGGGGATGAATCTGGCCCACGGCGGGCATCTGACCCACGGCAGTCCAGTAAATATCACCGGACGTTATTTTGAAGCTTATTCATACGGGGTGGATCGGGCCAGCAGCCTGCTCGATATGGAGGCGGTTCGCCGGGAAGCTCTTTCGATCCGGCCGAAACTTCTCATCGCCGGGGCCACCGCCTATCCGCGGGTAATCGATTTTGCTGCCTTTCAGGATATTGCCCGCGAGGCCGGCGCCATTTTGATGGTAGATATGGCCCATATCGCCGGGCTCGTGGCAGCGGAGTTGCATCCCAACCCCGTACCCTGCGCCGATGTGGTCACGACCACCACCCACAAGACCCTGCGCGGTCCCCGTGGCGGGGCGATCCTTTGCCGGCGTAAATATGCCCGCAGGATCGATCAGGCTGTTTTCCCCGGCTTGCAGGGCGGACCGCTGATGCATGTCATCGCTGCCAAGGCGGTCTCCTTCAGGGAAGCGCAGCAGCCTGAATTCACCTCTTACCAGGGGCGCGTTCTGGAAAATACGCAGGTTCTCGCCGAAGCCCTGCGTGGCTACGAATTTGATCTGGTCACGGGAGGCAGCGATACACACCTGCTGCTGCTCGATCTGCGCTCCAAAAAGATAACCGGCGTGGAGGCGGAGCAGCTCCTGGAAAGGGTCGGCATTACCGCGAACAAAAATGCGATCCCCTTTGACCCCTTAAGCCCCCGGGTGACCAGCGGTCTACGGCTGGGAACACCGGCGATCACCTCGCGGGGGATGGGTCCGGAACAGCTCCGGATGATCGCCCGCCTGATCGAGGAAACACTGGCCCGCCGCAGCGACAGGGCTGCCCTGGAGAGAATAAAGCAGCAGGTTCTGGAGCTCTGTCAGGCCTTTCCCACCGTTCAGTTTGCCGGGACCTTGGCCGGGGGCTGAGGCCCGCGAAGATTGCCGCGGTGAAGGGGTTCGGTGGCAGAGCAGCCCCGGGCTGCTGAAAGGAGGGTAACCTTTGTCCGAAAGGCCGACATGGGATCGTTATTTTTTCGAGATAGCCCGGGTGGTTGCTTCCCGCTCGACCTGTCTGCGCCGCCGGGTCGGCGCTTTGCTGGTGCTGGACAAAAGGATTCTGGCTACGGGGTACAACGGTGCTCCCGCGGGCCTGAGCCATTGTGCGGATACCGGCTGTCTCCGGGAGAGGATGAATATCCCCGCGGGCGAAAGGCATGAGCTTTGCCGGGGTCTTCACGCCGAACAGAATGCGATCATACAGGCGGCTGTGCACGGGGTAGCGATCGAGGGAGCCTCGCTCTACTGCACCCATTTTCCCTGCGTGGTCTGCGCCAAGATGCTGATCAATGCGAAGATCCGGCAGATCTTTGTGGCGGAATCGTACCCCGACGAGCTCTCCAGGGAGCTGCTGCACGAAGCGGGGGTATCGCTTTTTTTTGATCGATCGCCGCCAGACTGCGGATAAACCGCTCCCGGGGGGGCCATAATATCCCTTAGTTTCCTGTGGAGGGAGGGGCCCCGATTGCACCGGCGTATACCAGTCTTCCTTTTGCTACTGTTATTTTGTTTACAGCTGCCTGCCCACGGGCCGGCGGAGGCCGGGGATCTTTGGATGGAAATGGAAAAAGGGTTACGCCTTTGCGGCGTTGAAATTAAGAGCTACCGGAGCAGCTGTTTTATCGATGGAGCTGAACAGGAGCGGATCATCTCCGCCGGAGCGGCGCCGGATTGCGGCTGCTTCATGCGGGGCGGCTTTGAAGATGACGAAATTCTGTTTGAAATATGCAGCGCCGACCGGGGCAGGTGCGCCCGGCTCTGGGAGCAATTTGCCGGAGCTGCCGGCCGCTACGGGGGTGCGGCGGGGCGGACCTGGAGCGTGGAGGGGTTTCATGATCCGGTAGACGACCTGAGCGCCCTGGGGGAGGAGCTGGTTCAGGCCCTGGGCGGACGGCTGCGGCAGATCAATAACCACCCCCGGATGGTGCAGCTGCTGGCGGATCTGCCCTGGGGCGGGGTCGGCATTCTGCTGGATCAAGGTCCGGTTAACCTTGCTCTGGAGCTGTCCGAGGATACCTATCTTCATAAAGTGAAAGTCCGTCTGGGGATACCGGTTCTTTTTTCCCTTTCAAACGGATAACAGGAAGGAACGGCATCATGGATCATCTTGTCATTCAAGGGGGAGTGCCCCTGCGGGGGACGGTCAGGGTAAACGGTTCCAAAAATGCCTCACTCCCGATCATTGCAGCAGCCCTGCTGACCGACGAACCGGTAATTATCGAGGGGGTTCCCGATCTTCTGGATGTACGCACGATGATCGCGGTTCTGGAGGGACTCGGTGCGGCGGTGGAATATGATCAGGAGCGGGCCCTTCTCCGGATCATATGCGGCGAACTGCCGCCGGCGGCGCCTTCGGCCGACCTGGTCAGCCGGATGCGGGCCTCCTTTCTCGTCCTCGGTCCCCTGCTGGCACGGAAAAAAGCGGTCTCCCTCCCACTCCCGGGCGGCTGTGCCATCGGCACCCGTCCTGTTGATCTACATTTGAAGGGGCTCTCGGCAATGGGGGCAAGTTTTTCCATTGTCGGCGGCAGGGTTGAAGGGTGCACTGAGGGTCTGCGGGGAGCACGGATCTATCTGGATTTCCCCAGCGTCGGTGCAACCGAGAATATCATGATGGCGGCAACGCTGGCCCGGGGGAGCACGATCCTGGAAAATGCAGCCACCGAGCCGGAGATTGTTGACCTGGCCAACTGTTTGAACAGTATGGGCGCGGTGGTTGTCGGTGCCGGAACGGCACATATCCGCATCGAGGGGGTCCCCCGCCTGGGCGGGACCCGCCATGGGGTCATTCCGGACCGGATCGAGGCGGGGACGTTGCTGCTGGCCGGTGTCATTACCAAAGGCGATCTGATCGTGGAAAATCTCCTGCCCGATCACCTGAAATCCCTGCTGGCCAAATTAACCGAAGCCGGGGCGCTCGTTGAAGAGGTCGGCCCGAATGCTATCAGGGCGGCGGCGGGAGAGCGCTCCGCTGCAGTCGATCTCAAGACAATGCCCTACCCGGGCTTCTCGACAGATCTGCAGCCCCAATTCATGGTGCTGCTGGCGCTGGCCGAGGGAACGGGCACGGTTACGGAGACAGTTTTCGAGAACAGATTTCGTCATGTTGAGGGACTGAGCAGCATGGGCGCGCGGATCCAGGTCGAGGGGCGCCGGGCCATTGTCCGGGGGCAGCCTTGTCTGACCGGCGCTCCTGTGGTGGCGCCGGATCTGAGGGGGGCTGCTGCACTGCTGTTGGCAGGATTGGCCGCACAGGGTAAAACAGAGCTTCTTCAGGCGGAACACCTCTGGCGCGGTTACTGCTCGCTCGAGGAACGGCTGGCTTCGCTGGGAGCACAGCTGAAGCGTATCTCCGCGGAGCCGGAGCGGGCGCTGTTTACAGGAAGCTAAACGGCCCTTCTCCGGGCCCATGGCTTTCGTTTATTCCCTCCCCCATCCATATTTCGACGGACAATGGTTTCCCCAAAACGGGATCTGCAGAAGATCATAAGAGTGAGACAGGTCTCATATAATATGATCAAGTCGGCGCCCCGGAGGTATTGATGACCCGAAAAACCGCCCTGCTAATCCTGGCCATCATCGTGGTGGTGATTCTATTACCGGCCGCAGCAGTCTCTTTTGGCGGCTGTCCCGGTTTCCCCCCTCCGGCGAAGGCCGAGCCCCCCCCCTCGACGAAGGAGACCGTGGAGAAAAAGTTCAGCGGGACAGTACGGCTCTACCGGACCGATCGAAAAGAGATCGTGCCACTCGATCTGGAGCAGTACCTGGTCGGGGTGATCCTGGCGGAGATGCCGGCATCATTTGAGCTGGAGGCCCTCAAGGCCCAGGCGGTGATCGCCCGCACCTATGCCCTTCACCAGCACCCTTTCTCCGGCGGGGGAGGCTGCGACCGGGCCCCCGGGGGCGCGGATATCTGTTCGGACAGCGCTCATTGCCAGGCCTGGCTTGATCCGGAAGAGACGGCGGCTGAATGGGGTCCTGAGGGTGAACTTTTCCTGAAGCGGATCCGGCAGGCGATCTCGGAGACAGCGGGCGAGGTGGCCGTGTACCGGGGAAAGCTGATCGAGGCGGTCTATCATTCGACCTGCGGTGGTAAAACAGAGGCCTCGCACGCTCTCTGGAACGGCGGCTCCCTGCCGTACCTGCAGAGCGTAATCTGCCCCTACTGCACCCATTCCCCCCATTACCGGGGCGAACTGCTGATCCCCTTCACCCGGCTGGCCGAAGCGCTGCCGCAGGATCCGGCCCTGCCTGTCGCTTCGGCAGAGCGGCTGCCCCTGGAGAAGATTACGGAGACCTCCGGTGGCAGGATCGCCGCGCTGACCATAGCCGGCCGCTCGATCGGTGGCGCGGAACTGCGCAGCCTGCTGGAGCTCCCCTCAACAGCTTTTACCTGGGAACTCCGGGAGGAGGGGCTTCTTTTCCATACCCGCGGCCGGGGGCATGGCGTCGGACTCTGCCAGTACGGTGCCGACGGTGCCGCCAGGGAGGGGCAGGGTTACCGCCAGATCATCCAATTTTATTACCCCGGTACCGCGATAACCGAGATCAAACCCTAACCGTATAAAATCACCTGCGGTGGTTATAATATCTGCCGAGGTGATCGGTTGTGGAATGGCAAAGAAAACAGAAGATTCAAGTTAAATTGCTCTGGAAAAAGATCCTCGCTGGAACAAAGGCTTTCCGGGAAAAACTGCTCCTGAGGGTTGAGCCCCTGCGGCAGCGCCTCCGGATCGGGGAAAAAGGTTGGCCCCGGTTCTGGCAAATTGCTGCTCTATACCTGCTGGTACTATTCGCAGCCGGCGGGATCTATCTCTGGCATACCGCCCAGCTGCGGGCGATCAATCCCTATGCCGAAAAGATTGATTTCGGGGAAAGGGGGGCCCTGGAGGCGGTTCCCGAAGATCATGCTGACGGGGATCAGGAAAAACCGGATGAGCCGGCAGTCTCTCCGGCCCTGGCCGGGGGTTCCTGTTCCGGGAAAGGTGCCCCGGAGTGCGCCTTTATCTGGCCGGTGCAGGGCAGATCGATCATTTTCGAATACGGCGGCAGCGCCAGGGAGGTGCTGGCCCGCATGGATGAAGCGGTGAAATGGTCTTTCAACAGGGGATTGGGCATCGCTGCCGTTCCGGGAGAGCAGGTTTACGCGATGGGAAGAGGAAGGGTGAAAGAGGTAAGGGAAACAGGAAAACCATACGGGCAGGAGCTGATTGTTGAGCACGATAACAATTTGACCGTGCATTACGGGGCGTTGGAGCAGGTTACTGTTAAGAAAGGTGATCAGCTCTCCGGTGGTGAGCCCATTGCCACGGTTAAAAAAAGTCCTCAGGAGACCGGGGAAGTTTATCTCTATCTGGAGATACAAGCAGACGGCCGGCCGGTTGATCCGCTGCAGTTTTTGCCCCATTTTTGACCGGTTACCGGGCCAGGGTATTTTTTGGGGGTCCCTCTCATATAATTTACCGGACTGAAGATGAAGGGGGCCCCATCAAGGTGCATGATTATATTTATCAGCGGGTTTTGGAAATCAGCCACTATATCCTCGAAACCGAGGCAACAGTGAGGCAGGTGGCACGCAATTTTGGGGTGAGCAAAAGCACTGTCCACAAGGATATCACCGAACGGCTGCCGCAGATCAACCGCCATCTGGCCAAACAGATCAAGAAGATCCTGGAAAAGAACAAGGCGGAGCGCCATCTGCGGGGCGGCGAGGCGACCCGCCTGAAGTACCTTTCCCTGAAAAAGTAGGCTCAATAAACTCTATTTTCTCAAAAGGGAATCAACGGCCGGTGAAGAATTAGATATAGACGGCTGTTTCGGTGGAAAGAGGCTGAAGCCGGGAAAAAGGGAGGCAGAAGATGGCCTTTTCAGCAGAGATCGGAATTGATCTGGGGACAGCCAGTATTCTGCTATACGTTCGCGGCAGGGGGATCGTCTTGAACGAACCGGCAGTGGTAGCGGTAGAGCAGAAGATGAAAAGACTTCTGGCAGTCGGTTCGGCCGCCCGGAATATGCTCGGGCGAACCCCTGAGAATATCGTTGCCCTCCGACCTCTCCGGGAAGGGGTGATCGCCGATTTCGACCTGGCCGAGGTTATGCTGAAACACTGCCTGGCAACGGCTCTGAAAAAAAGGTACATCCTCCGCCCACGGGTGGTTGTCTGCATCCCTGCGGGGACCACCTCCGTGGAGCAGAAGGCGGTGTTGGAGGCGGTTGCCCGCACCGGTGCCCGGGAGACCTTTCTCATCGAGGAGCCCCGGGCGGCGGCGTTGGGGGCACAGCTGGATATCTTTGAGCTCAGCGGAAGCATGGTAGTCGATATCGGGGGCGGGACAAGCGATATCGCCGTCATCTCCATGGGCGAGGTGGTCGAGGGAACCAGCGTGCGCACCGGCGGCGATAAATTTGACGAGGCCGTGGCTCGGTTTGTTAAACAGGAGTACAATCTGCTCATCGGGGAGCGGACTGCCGAGGGGCTCAAGATGGCTGTCGGTTCGGTGCAGCCCAGGGGACGCAATCAGGAGACCGCAGTGCGCGGACGCGACCTGATCACCGGGCTGCCCCGCCTGGTCAAGGTAACCACCGAGCAGCTGGTCAGTGCATTCGAGGAGCCCCTCGAAGATATCCTCGAGGGGATCAAGCTGGTTTTGCAGAAAACCCCACCGGAGCTAGCCGGTGATATCATGGACAAAGGGGTTGTCCTGTCAGGGGGCGGAGCCCTACTGGATGGTTTTGCCCATTACCTGAGCCGGGAGATCGGGATCCCCTTTTACCTGGCCGAGGAACCTTTGCAATGCGTGATCAAGGGGACCGCTGCGGTCCTGGAGAATATAGCCAGGTTCAAGGGAACCCTCCCTTCCAGCCGTAATCTGGGGGTTGCTTTCTAGCGTGCTCTTCACTTACGCCGGCAATATCCATATCCATACCCTCCATTCGGACGGCAGCGGCACCATCACCGGGATTGCCGCCGACGCTGCTGCTGCCGGGCTGCGCTATATCATCATCACCGATCACGAGACGCTGGCCGGCCTTCCTGAAGAAGGGTTTTACCGCGGCGTTGCTGTGTTGGTCGGTGCAGAGCTGAATAAGGAAAGTCATCATTACCTGGCCCTGGGCCTCAAGGAACTTGTCCCCGGTAGTGAGACCGATCCCCAGCAGATGGTCGACCGGGTCCGCCGGGCCGGCGGGTTCGGTTTTATCGCCCATCCTTTTGAAAAGGGCTCACCGTACATCGACGGCGGGAAGGCTTATCCCTGGACCCGCTTTCCGGAGAGCGGCTTTGCCGGTCTGGAGATCTGGAACTATTCATCCTTCTGGCGGGGCCGGGCTACCTCGATCCCGAGGACGCTGTACTGGTTTTTCTTTAACCGGAAGGCGGCGGTGGACCGGCCGCCACCGGAGGGGCTTGTTCTCTGGGACCGCTATACCGGCAGCGGTTTGAGGGTAACCGCCATCGGCAGTTCGGATGCTCATGCCGCCAGGGTCGGGTTGGCCTGCATCCCCGTGGAGATATTTCCCTATCGCTTTCTCTTCCGCACGATCAATACCTATCTCTGCTTCAGGGAGGCGATGAGCAGCAATTTTGCCGAGGCGAAGAGCCAGATCTACAGCGCTTTGCGCGGGGGACACTGTTTTATCTCTTTCGATCAGCTTCATCCGGGCGAAGGTTTTTCCTTCAGCGCTTTCCGGGGTGGCTCCGCTGCTGCAGCAGCGATCATGGGTGAGGAGATCGGCTGGCAGGAGGGTCTTAACCTGAAGGTACGCGCCCCTACCGGTCGATCTGAAATCCGGATAATCAAAAACGGAACCCTTCTCTGCCGGCACCACGGGCCGGAATTGATTTACCCCGTCGAGGGGCCCGGGGTCTACCGCGCCGAGGTTTATTACCGTCCCCTCTGGAGAAAAGCCAGGCCCTGGATCTACGCCAATCCGATCTATCTCCGCAGTTAATCCGGCCGCCCCGGCCTGCCCCGGCGGTGCGCTCTCTACCGGCCGAGCATCAGATAGCCCCCGGCAGCAAGGAGGGCCAGGCCCAGCCCTTTCCAGAGGGTAAAGGGGATCTTCTCCAGGCCGAAAAGACCGCACTGATCGACGATGAGGGCGGTAACAAGCTGCCCGATGATGATCGCTGTCGTGGCGTTGGCCACTCCGGCACGGGAGATGCTCACGGTAACCCCGAAGATGATCAATACGCCGAGCACCCCCCCAAGGTAGGTGTACCAGGGAGCATCCTGCAGCAGGGCAAGGCTGCCTGATCCCAGCCGGAAAAGATAGAGGGCCGCTGCGATCACGGCGATCCCGACGGCATGGACCACGAAGGTGGTCTCGAGCATCCCGATGATCTTTCCAAGGGCGGTGTTGAGCGAACCCTGCAGGGCCATGGCGATACCGGCAATGGCGGCGATGATCAAGGCAAAGATAGAGCTTTCCATGGGCGGGCCTTCCTTCTGCTTGCTGCATCTATACTTTGCTTCAATCCGGTATAATATTCTTGGTCGGCAGAAGGACGCCGGGAAGAGAAAGCTGGGATATAAGGAAGGGGCTATTCGGGAAGATTATCAAGGGGGCTTCCATCCGGGAAGGCCGGCCCGTAAGCAGCCGCAGCCCCGTTTCGGCAGTGGTTCACCGGTTGCGGACAGTGAAAATATGTTATACGATAATCAGCAGGCAGAAGACGGCAACAGAGGAAAGGACCCGCTGTCTGACGGCGGGTGAAGGAGCGGTACTTGTGGTGGCGGAGAAGAGCGGCTGAAGGCATGATTACCTTTGCAGGAGGGTTTTAAAGATGATCAAGATAGGGATAAACGGTTTTGGGCGGATCGGACGTTTGACCATGCGGGCCTCGCTGGGCAATGAAAAGGTAAAGGTGGTGGCGATCAATGATCTGGTCGATAGCACCACCCTGGCCCATCTGCTGCAGTACGATTCAGTGTACGGCAAGCTCGCTCTCCCGGTAAAAGCGGAACCGGAGGGGCTGCGTGTCGGGGAGGATTACGTCAGGGTTTACTCGGAAAGAGAACCCTCGAAAATACCCTGGAAGGAAAGCGAAGTGGACCTGGTCGTTGAAGCAACGGGCCGTTTTCGCACCCGCGAGAAAGCTGCGGATCATCTGAAAGCGGGGGCTCACCGGGTCGTCATCACCGCACCCGGCGAGGTGGACTTCATGGTTGTTCTGGGAGTCAACGAGGGGCAGTACAACCCCCGGGAACATTTCATCATCTCCAACGCTTCCTGCACGACCAATGCCCTGGCTCCGGTGGTCAAGGTTTTGCACGAAAATTTTGGGCTGCGCAAAGCATTGATGAATACCACACACGCCTATACCAATGATCAGGTTCTTCTGGACCTGCCCCATCCGGATCTGCGGCGGGCCCGGGCAGCTCTGTCGATGATCCCCACGACAACCGGGGCGGCCAAGGCAGTCGGCCTGGTTATTCCCGAACTCAAAGGCAGGGTGGATGGATTTGCCGTGCGGGTACCTTCGGCGAGTGTTTCGCTGGTTGATCTGGTGGCCGAGCTGGAGCAGGAGGTGACCCCGGCAAAGGTGAATGAAGCCTTCAAAAAAGCAGCCTCGGGCTCCAGGTATCTTGCCTTCAGTGATGAGCCGCTGGTATCGATCGATTACCGGGGCAACGAGTACTCCTCGACTGTTGACGGTCTGGCGACGATGGTTGTCGGCGGTAATCTTCTGCGGGTGGTCGCCTGGTATGATAATGAATGGGCCTATTCCTGCCGTGTTGTCGATCTTGCCGCGTTCATCGAGGAGCGCGAATAGGAAGGCAGTAATAGCCGGTCCCGATCATATAATATGATGAAGGAGTTCGGGTTGACTCTCTTCCATCGATCTGAAGGGCCGCCTTCCGGTGCTTTCAGATGAAAAGGAGCAGAAGTAACGTGATTGATTTGCACAGGCAGAGCGGGCTACCGCTGTTGTGGGATCCGGAAACAAAGCAGATCGTCTTTGAAGATGAAGCGGCTGGTCACAGTGCGCCGCTCCCCAATATCCGCCGCCGGCAGGAGATGAGCGAGCTTCTCTACGACGGTCAGGCAGCGGAAATAGATGAACTTTACTATATGTACCGGGGGGTGGCCCTGTCCGGCGATGTGGAGGCAATCAGGCAGAAAGGGCTGCGCTACGATATTACCGCAATTGTCCCCGGAACCATCGGTGGGGAATATGTCAAGACTGCGGGGCACTACCATCCGGAGAGAGCGGAAACGGGGCTGACCTATCCGGAAGTTTACGAAGTGCTGCATGGGAGGGCTCACTACCTGCTGCAGCGTCCTCAACCAGAGCCGCCCGGGGAGCTTGAGTCGGTCATCCTGATCGCGGCGAAGCCGGGCGACAAGGTGCTGATCCCGCCGCATTTCGGCCATATCACGATCAATCCCGGAGATGATTACCTGATCATGAGCAACTGGGTCTCCCGGGATTTTTCTTCGCTCTACGAACCGATCCGGGAGGCGGGGGGAGGGGCTTACTTTGAGCTCAGCACCGACGAGGGGCCAGAATTCATCGCCAACCCCGGGTACGGGGAGCTGCCCCCGCTGCAGCGTTGTCCGGTGACCCCGGTTCCCGAGTTGAATCTGATCACCGGTTTTCCGCTCTACCGCTTGTTTCAGGAAAACCGGGAGTCCTTTAACTTCTTGCTCTACCCCGAAAATTTCGCCGCTGTTTTTGAAAAATATCTGCAGCAGTTGCTGGATGGCTGAGCACTGCTCGGCTTTATCGAGATGAAAGGGACCGCTCCCGCCGGCGGTCCTCTTTCTTGATCGGGGGTGTTTCTGGAAATTAAATACAAGGGGGGTGCTGCTTCTTGCCAAGGGCAAGAAGATGATATACTCTACGTACAGAGATTCGGAGGAGGTGGCCCGACCCGTTGTTCGAGAGGACCTACGAAGAGATCAATCAAAAGATTCGCCGCGGTCAGGCAGTTGTCCTGACGGCGGAAGAAGTTCTGGAACTGGTTGCAGAAAAAGGGGTTTCCGGTGCGGCTAAAAAGGTTGATGTGGTCACCACAGGCACCTTCGGCCCGATGTGCTCCTCGGGCCTTTTTTTGAATTTTGGCCATCCCAGGCCGCGGATCAAGATGAGTGAGCTCTACCTGAACGGCGTCCCGGCATACGCCGCCGTGGCGGCGGTGGATGCTTACCTGGGAGCTACCGCCCTGCCTCCCGGCGATCCGCGGAACCGGAATCATCCGGGAGAATTTATCTACGGGGGCGGTCACGTGATCGAAGATCTGGTTGCCGGAAAGGAGATCTTGCTGCAGGCCCGCGGCTACGGGACCGACTGTTACCCCCTGAAAAAGATCGAAACAACCTTTCGCCTTTCCGAAATCAACGAAGCGATTCTCTACAACCCGCGCAATGCGTACCAGAATTACAGCGTTGCAGTCAACCTGGGCTCAAAGATGCTCTACACCTATATGGGGATTCTAAAACCGCGGCTGGGCAATGCTTATTACAGCTCTGCAGGCCAGCTCAGTCCGCTGCTGAACGACCCGCTGTTAAAAACAGTCGGAATTGGCACACAGATATTCCTCGGCGGCGGCAGGGGCCGGGTTGCCTGGCACGGGACCCAGCACAATCCGTCGGTGGAAAGAGGGGAAAACGGGGTTCCCCTGGGGGGAGCGGCAACGCTGGCGGTGATCGGCGATCTTAAACAGATGCACTGGCGCTGGCTCAGGGGCTTGAGCTTTCTCGGTTACGGGGCCACCCTGCAGGTGGGCCTGGGCATTCCGATTCCCATTCTCAGCGAGGAGATCATGAGCTACTGTGCGGTCAGGGATGAGGAGATCTATTCCCCGGTGATCGATTTCAGCCGGGGTTACCCGTACAAGGAGGGCGGGGATCTGGGGCTGGTCAGCTATGCCGAGCTGAAAAGCGGCTCGATCAGGATTCGCGACCGTCGGGTGCCGACGGCATCCCTTTCCAGCTATGTCGGGGCCCGGGAGATCGCCGTTACCCTGAAAAGGTGGATCGCGGCAGGAAAGTTCATTTTGTCGCCTCCGGCGGCGCCGCTGCCCTCCGTGGAGGCGGGGATCAGGTTGCAACCGCTGCCCCAGCGCGATCCAACATCGGGAGGGATCTAGATGGTGATCAAACAGAAGCTGGTCTTTCGCTTTCCCCCGGCTGTAGTCGAACAGCCGATCATCTATCGTCTGGTCAAAGATTTCGACCTCATGGTTAATATCCTGCGGGCGGAGATCAACCCGAAAAAAGAGGGCCGCCTGATGCTCGAGCTGAGCGGCAGCGAGTCCGGATACCGCGCTGCCATCGACTGGCTCTGCAAAGAGGGTCTGCAGGTGATGAATCTCAAACAGCAGATCTTCTGGAACGAAGAGCGCTGCACTCAGTGCGGCGCCTGCAGCGTGATCTGCCCTTCCGGCGCACTGGGGTTGAAACGTCCGGAGATGACGGTCCATTTTGAAGAAGATAAATGTATCGTCTGCGAGCTCTGCTTGAGAGCATGCCCTGCCCGGGCGATGGAGACCCTGATCGAGGATAACGGATGAGTGCAAGGCGGCTTTACCGACATACCGCCGGGAGCAAGCATTTCAAATCCTTCACGGTAACGGTAAAGGAGACCGATCTCTGGATCGCCGTCCCTCCGGACAGCCGCAGCGAGGTGCTGCCCACCCGGGTCGAGCAGCTGGTCTGGCGGGTCCGGCGAGAGCTGGAAAGATATATCGAATTTCATCCTGATTTTGCCCTGACCAGGGAACCTTACCTGGTGGAAGGGACTGCCCCGGAGCTGGTGCTACAGATGGCCCGCGCGGGGAACACTGCCGGGGTGGGGCCGATGGCAGCGGTTGCGGGGGCCCTTGCGGAGATTGTCGGAAAGCAGCTGCTGCGCCATTGTTCCCAGGTTATTGTCGAAAACGGCGGCGATATCTTCATGAAGGTTGTCGAACGGGCCAGCATAGCGATTCTTGCCGGAAAATCTCCCCTGAGTAACAAGATCGCCCTTCTTATCGAACCAGGGGGAAACTCCTGCGGCATCTGTACCTCCTCGGGTACGGCCGGCCATGCCTACAGCGAGGGCCGGGCCGATGCCGCCGTGATCCTTTCCCCTTCCGCCGCCCTGGCCGATGCCGCGGCAACCGCTGTGGCGAACCGGGTGCAGGGCCCTGCCGATCTTGAGCAGGCGCTCTCGTTTGCCCGGAGTATCGAGGGGGTCACCGGTGCTCTCCTGATCTGCGGCGAAAGGATCGCCCTCTGGGGGCAGATCCAGATCCAACCCCTGGCACCGGAGCAGCGGCTCAGGCCCGAAAGGTAGATCCGGTTTTGCCGGCGGGTTGCCCCTTCCCCATGAACGTGCTGGATCTGCTTGAGTGCGGCGGTACTTTCAGTTATAATAAAAATGCGCCGATGCCGGCATAGCTCAATCGGTAGAGCAGCTGAATCGTAATCAGCATGTTGGGGGTTCGAGTCCTCTTGCCGGCTCCAGGACGGGGGCGGGCGGCCATTTCGGCCGCCCGCCTCCGTCCAGTTTCCGGCCTTTCTGTCAGCTCCCCGCCGCCCGGCAGGAGATGGCTGTCTGGATCCAGCCGGTATTTTCCCCCGATCCGGGCGCTTCAACCGGAGCGGTCTCCCTCGAGGAAACCTTGGCCTGGGTACAGCGGATCTTCCTTTGAGAATAATTATGTCGAAATTGTTCAAAATAAGACATAACTTTACTTGAAGGAGGTTGTCCGCTGATGGGCGATATGTTGGTAACCCTGACGGAGACAAGAGAGAATCTGTTAAGGGAATATGTCATCGCTAAAGGTGCCGAGAGGGCAGCTGTTCTGGCCAAAATTCTCGAGATCGAATCGGAGATCGAGGATGAGAAGAAGAGACGCCAGATTGCACAGCCGCTGGTATAAAGAATAAAGAATAGTCGGTCGGAAGTACCCTTCTGGCGGGATCGTTCCCGCCACTTTTTTATGGGCCGCCTTCCCGGCCCGGGCCGGGGTTGTTCCGGCCGGGCCAGGAAGGAAACAGGGGATGTGGGAGAAGTTGCACCGGGAGCGTCCATGCTCCTTTCGGGGGGCCGGTAATCAGGGCGGAGCCGTTTGCTGCCCAGGTTAATGTATAGTATGATTAGTTCGAAAGATCATAATTTTAGGCGGGAGGTTTATTATGCAGTTAGATCTGTCTGCTCTCCGGCAGGGCTTTATCGATGTCGGCTATATCTGCGATCAAAATGCATTGCTCACGGTTTATCTTGCGCTGAAGCTGCAGAAACCTTTGCTCATCGAGGGTGCTCCGGGAGTGGGCAAGACCGAGCTGGGAAAGACGCTGGCAAAGGTGCTGCGGACGGAGCTGATCCGCCTGCAGTGCTATGAAGGTCTCGACGAGACCAAGGCGCTTTACGAGTGGAACTACCAGCGCCAGCTGCTGCGGATCCAGATCGATTCCCGCCAGAACGGGAACAAGCTGGAGGAGGAAGATCTTTTCTCACTTTCCTATCTGCTGGAAAGGCCTCTTTTGAAAGCGATCCGGGCGCCGGAAACAAAGGTGCTGCTCATCGATGAGGTCGATAAATGTGATCCGGAATTCGAGGCTTTTCTTCTTGAAGTGCTCTCCGATTTTCAGATCTCCATCCCCGAACTGGGGACGCTGCAGGCAAAGAATATCCCGGTGGTGGTCCTGACGAGCAACAATGAACGGGAACTTTCCGACGGTTTGAAGCGACGCTGCCTCTATCTTTACTTTAATTTTCCCGATGTGGCCCGGGAGTCGCAGATCATCCGTTCCCGCATTCCCGAAATCAAGGAGCGCTTTGCGATGGAGATTGCCCGGGTGATCGCTCATATCCGCAGCCAGGAGGAGATGCGTAAAAAACCTTCCATCGCCGAAACGTTGGACTGGACCCGCGCGTTGGTGGCGCTGGATAAAAAAAGAGTCGATGGAGGCCTGGTCAACGATACCCTTAACCTGCTGCTCAAAAATCGTCAAGATCAGCTTCTTTTTCACCGGAAGATCGGGAAAAAGGGGATCGATCAGCTGTTGCAGCAGCCTGTCGAGCCGGGGGAGGATCTCAGATGTCTTTAACGGATTCGCAGGAGAGCTACTTTGAAGAGAATATGGCCGCCTTTGCCGCACTGCTGCGCGCCGAGGGACTGATCCTGGGAACAGCGGAGCTGCTCGATGCACTGCAGGCTCTTCGTTATATCGATATGGCGGACCGGACTGCGTTCAAGACCGCCCTGCGGGCCACCCTGGTGAAAAACGAACGCGATCTGGAAATTTTCGAGCGTTCCTTTGAGCGCTATTTTATTCCCCTGACAGCGCAGGCCGAGCACCTTCGTGAAGCGGCTCTGCAGGTGGAAGAGCAGAAGATCAAGCTGGAGGATGCGGCCGGCGAGCTGGCGTTTAAAGGCGAACCCTTGCCCCTGTCGACGGAGGAGATGCTGCTTTATACCTCTCTCCCCGAAGAGCAGCGGCAAAACCTGCAGCGTTTTGTTCAGGAGACCGCTGCAGCGGAAAAAGAGATGATGCGGCCGCTGCGCCCCCTTCTCGAAACCGTGGTCAAAGGGCACCTGCGCTACTGGCACAGCCGGAAGGAGCAGCTCGCGGCGGGAGACGGCGGCGGCGGGGCCGGTGGGGCGGGCGGTATCTCCAGAACCTCGGCCAACAGAGAGAGTCGGTTGCGCGAATCCGATATTCAGGAGCTGCAGCAGGCTGATCTGCCGGCGGCGAGGGCGCTGATCGATCGGCTTTCCCGGCAGCTGGCCCGCAGGCTGGTCTATCAGCGTCAGCGAAATGCATCCCGCGGTGCTCTCGATTTTCGCCGGACGGTTCGGGCCAATATGCGCTTTGGGGGGCGCCTTTTCTTGCTGAGACACAGGCGGAAACGCCGCTCGCCGCTGCAGCTGCTCCTGGTGGGTGATCTCTCTGCCTCGATGAAGCGCTACAGCAGCTTTGTGCTGCAATTTATCTACGGCCTCCAGACGGTGATCGCCAATCTGGAGCTTTTCTCTTTTGCCGATACCCTTGAATATCTCACTCCTGCCCTGAAGGAGCAGGCCGGGCTGGAGCAGATCCTGGAACGGGTTGTGCTGCAGGGCGAATCCTGGGGCGGGGGGACCAATATCGGGGCATCGCTGACGGAGCTTTTCGAAAATTATCGCGAACTGCTGACCTACCGGACCATTGTGATCGTGGTCAGCGATACTCGAACGGTGCAGCTCGATCGGGCCCTGCCGGCGCTGCAGAAGATAACGGAGCGGGTCCGTCAGGTGATCTGGCTGAACCCGCTGCCGCCGGAGGAATGGTTCCGCTATCGCTCGGTGCAGCTGTTCAGTGAACTGGTGGAGATGTGGCCCTGCAATACCATCGCCCAGCTGGAGCAGGCGGTTACAGGGCGACTGTTTGCCGCAACTACATATTTAGATCAGGAGGCAGGAAAAGATGACCAAACGTATCGCTATCGCCGGTAAGGGGGGCACCGGTAAAACCACCCTGGCAGCCCTTTTGATCCGGTTATTGCAAGAAAACCGGCCGGACAAGGCTATCCTCGCCGTTGATGCCGACCCTAACGCCAATCTTAACGAGGCTCTCGGCCTCTCTGTTGAGCAGACCATGTCCATGGTCCTGGAAGCGATCAAGAAGCCTGGCGGGGTGCCCACCGGGATGACCAAGGATATCTTTGTCCAGTACGAGCTGAACAGATCCCTTGTCGAGACGAAACATTTTGACCTGCTGGTGATGGGCAGCCCGCAGGGTGCGGGATGCTACTGTTATCCCAATGATCTGCTCCGCCGATTTCTGGAGCAGCTCAGCGCCAATTACGATTACATGCTGATGGACAATGAAGCCGGGCTGGAGCATCTCAGCCGGCGGGTTCTGCCCGAGGCCGAAATATTGGTGATCACCAGCGATGCAACGGCCCGGGGAATCCGCTCCGCGGGAAGGGTGCGCGAGATTATCGACAATGTCAAGCTGCAGATCGGGCGGATGGGCCTGGTGATCACGCGCAGCCGCCCCGGCGAGATGGAGCGGTTGGATGAAGAGATTGAACGGACAGGGCTGGAGGTTTGGGGCGATATTCCCTTTGACCCGGCGATCATGGACTACGATCTGGAAGGAAAGCCGCTTTTCGATCTGCCCGCCGAGTCGCCGGCGGTTCAGGCGGCGGCAAAATTGTATCAGTCGCTGGCGCTGTAACAGCGCCGGAGGAGGAAAGGCAGTGTTCTTTGTAGACCGTCCGGAGGCCGGGGCCCTTCTTGCCGAAAAATTGAGCGGCTACCGGGGGGCGCTGCCGCTGATCCTGGCGGTGCCGCGCGGGGGTGTCGCCGTGGCGCTGCCACTGTGGCGCCATCTCGGCGGCGAACTCGATCTGGCGATCGCCCGGAAGATCGGGGCCCCCGATCAGCCGGAGCTGGCTGTCGGTGCGGTCACCGCCGGCGGGTACCTGCTGCTCAACGAAAAATTGGCCGCACAGCTCCATTTGCCGGAAAGATATCTTAAGCGTGCCTCGGCAAGGGAGCGGGGCGAGATTTCCCGCCAGCTGCAGCTGTACCGGGGCTGGCGGAATCCGCCGGAGATCGAAGACAGGACGGTCATCGTTGTTGATGACGGGGTTGCCACCGGATTCACCCTGCGCGCTGCCCTGGAAGGGGTGAAGCAGGGCCGTCCGAAAAGATTGATCCTGGCAGTTCCTGTCGGTCCACCCGGGATCCTGGAGCAGCTCCGCCGGGAGGTAGATGAGCTCTGTTACCTCGCGGCACCGCCTCATTTCGCCGCCGTGGGACAATTTTACCGCGATTTCAGGCAGATCAGCGATAGCGAAGTGAAGGCAGCCCTGAAGGAGGCCCGGGGCGACCGGGGGGCCTGAGCAGCTCCGGCGGCAGCCTTTGATTGACATCTGCCAGGTAAAGGTATAGGTTATAGATATCCCGGCGCTTGGAAGCCGGGCTCTTATCAAGAGCGGAGGAGGGACGGTCCCGATGAATCCCGGCAACCGGATCGCAGCAGCGATCACGGTGCCAATTGCCGCGGGGATAATGCCCCGGAAGATGAGAGGTGGCCGGGGCCTCTTCTTCGGAGAGGTCTTATTTTTTATTCAGGGCAGCCAAGAATACCAAAGGAGGCAGTTCTCAAATGAGCCCGAAAGACTTTCTATTAACTTCAGAGTCGGTTACCGAAGGACATCCTGACAAGCTGGCCGATCAGATCTCCGATACGATCCTCGATTCAATCATCGCCCAGGATCCGCTGGCACGGGTGGCTGCAGAAACAATGGTTACCACCGGACTTGTTTTCGTCTGCGGCGAGATCACCACAGAATGCTACATCGATATCCCCAGTATAATCCGGGAAAAGGTCAAGAAGGTCGGTTATACCAGGGCCAAATATGGCTTCGATGGGGATACCTGTGCCGTGCTCACCTCCATTGATGAGCAGTCTCCCGATATTGCCCTGGGAGTGGATCGGGCCCGGGAGGTCAAGGACGGGGGCTCCGCCGACAGCTTTGATCGGGTCGGGGCCGGTGATCAGGGGATGGTGGTCGGCTATGCTTGCGATGAGACCGCCGAGCTGATGCCCCTTTCGATCTCCCTGGCTCACAGGCTGGCCCAGCGTCTTGCTGCTGTGCGCAAGGAAGGGCTGCTGCCGTATCTCCGGCCCGACGGCAAGTCCCAGGTGACGGTGGCCTACCGCGGCGGCAAACCGGATCATCTGCAAACAGTGGTTATCTCGGCCCAGCACAGCGAAGAGGTATCCTTAAACCAGATCAAGAAGGATATTACTGAACTGGTGATCGAAAAGACGATCCCCCCGGAGCTGCTCGTTGCCCGGACCCGTTTGCTGGTCAACCCGACGGGTCGTTTTGTTGTCGGCGGCCCCCAGGGAGATGCCGGGCTGACCGGTCGGAAGATCATCGTGGATACTTACGGGGGAGTTGCTCTGCACGGTGGCGGTGCTTTTTCGGGAAAAGACCCCACCAAGGTCGATCGTTCGGCAGCCTATGCCGCCCGCCATGTCGCCAAAAATATTGTCGCCGCCGGGCTGGCCCGGCGCTGCCAGCTTCAGATCGCCTATGTCATCGGAGTGGCCCGGCCTGTTTCAATAGCGGTGGAGACCTTCGGGACCTCCTCCCTAGCTCCGGAGCGGCTTGAAGCGCTGATCAACGAATGTTTCGATCTACGTCCGGCGGCGATCATCGAGCAGCTGGATCTGCGGCGCCCGATCTATCAGCAGCTGGCG
This sequence comes from Bacillota bacterium, assembly GCA_012797095.1. Lineage (GTDB taxonomy): Bacteria > Bacillota > Dethiobacteria > DTU022 > DTU022 > JAAZPQ01. The sequence continues at coordinate 21,263 of JAAZPS010000224.1, forward strand.
GCTTACGGCCATTTTGGCCGGCCGGAGCTCGAGCTTCCCTGGGAAAAGCTTGATCGGGTACCCCTGCTGAAAGAAAAAACCGGCTGAACCTTCTGCCCAAGGGGCATAAGCAGACAGCCGGCAGCCGATGGAGGGATTTCGCTGGAAGATCTGGATAAATTCGAGGGAACCCTGGAGCGGATCAGGTATTACAATGAAGAGAGCGCCTACCTGGTGGGACGGCTGCGCTGTACCAGCGGCGATGCCATCACCATCGTGGGCAGCTTCCCGCCCATGCAGGAGGGTGAAAGCCTCTGCATTACCGGGAAGTGGCAGGTGCACCACCGCTACGGCCGGCAGGTGGCGGTGGAGCGCTGGGAACGGGTGCTCCCGGTCACCGAAGAGGGGCTCAAACGATATCTTTCATCAGGGCTGATCAAGGGGGTCGGCCCGGTCACAGCTGCGGCGATGGTGCGGCAGTTCGGCCTGGCTTCCCTGGAAGTGCTGGAGCAGGAGCCGGAGAGGTTGCAGGAGGTCTCCGGTATCGGCCCGAAGAAAGCAGCAGCGATTCTGGAAAGCTATGGAAAATATCGCGAAATGCAGAATGTGCTCATTTTTCTCCAGGGGTACGGTATCGGGGTGGGCCAGGCACTGCGCCTTTACCGCCACTATGGCCCCCGGGCTGCTGACCGGGTCAAGGAAAACCCATATATGCTTGCCGAAGAGGTTCTCGGGATAGGATTTAAAACGGCAGACCGGATCGCCTGCCAGATGGGGCTCCCCGCTGACTCTCCGGTACGGGTCTGTGCGGCAGTGCTTTTTGTCCTGCGCGATGCGGCGGCAAAGGGTCATGTCTATCTGCCGCGGGAGATCTTGCTGGAGCGGGTCGGCGAACTTCTGACGGCACCGGGGGAGGCAGCTCCCCCCCTGGCGCCGGCCGGCCATCTGCAGCAACTGGCGGCAGAGAAAAAGATCTATCATGAGGCAACTGCCGGCGGAGAGATCGTCTATGCGGCGCCTTTTTACCATGCAGAGAAGGGAGTGGCCCGGCAGCTGCAGCTGCTGGCCGCAGCCCCGCAGCGGTGGGATGAGCGAGCGGGCCGGGCCGCTCTGGAATCGGCGGCGGGAAAAGAAAGCGGTTTGACCGGAGAACAGCGCCGGGTGCTGGAGCAGGCTTTGAGCAAGGGAATCCTTGTTGTAACCGGCGGTCCCGGAACGGGGAAAACGACGACGATCCGGGCGCTCCTTTCACTATTCATCTCGCTGAAACAGCAGGTGCAGCTGGCCGCTCCAACAGGGCGGGCGGCCAAAAGAGTCAACGAAGCGACTGGCGAGGAGGCCTCCACGATCCACCGCCTTCTCGAGTACAGCTACACCGAGGGAGAAGGGTTCCGGTTTCTGCGCCACGAGAAGCGCCCCCTGGAGGCTGATGTGCTGATCATAGACGAGGCCTCCATGGTCGACTTGATGCTGATGTATCACCTGGTCAGGGCGATTCCCGAGGGGTGCCGCCTGATCCTGGTTGGCGATGCCGATCAGCTTCCGGCAGTGGGAGCGGGTAATGTTTTGCGCGATCTTCTTGATTCCGGGGTGATCTCCGCAGTTCGTCTGACCCATATCTTCAGGCAGGCCCGCGAAAGTCTGATCACGGTAAATGCACACCGGATCAACCGGGGAGAGATGCCGCACCTCAATATAAAGAACAAAGACTTTTTCTTCGTTGACGAAGCCGTTCCCGATCTGGTCGCTCAGAAGGTGGTGCAGCTGTGCCGTGAACGGATCCCCAATTACGGGCCCTTTGATCCGGTGCTTGATATCCAGGTAATTACCCCGATGCGGCGAACCCCTGCCGGGGTGGATAAGCTGAACCGGATGCTGCAGCAAGCGCTGAACCCTCCGACCAGAAAGCGAGAGGAGGTCACCGTTCGCGGGGAAATTTTTCGCAAAGGCGACAAGGTGATGCAGATCCGGAACAATTACCAGAAAGAAGTTTTCAACGGGGATATCGGTTTTATCAGCGCCCTCGATCTGGAGGAGGGCGAGCTGACCGTAACCTACCGCGATCAATCGATCAGCCGGGCAGTGCTCTACAACTTCGGCGAGCTCGATGAGCTGACGCTGTCATATGCCATCTCGGTGCATAAAAGTCAGGGCAGCGAGTACCCGGTTATCATCATGCCGGTGATCACCCAGCATTACCTGCTGCTGCAGCGCAATCTCCTCTACACGGGGATTACCCGCGCCCGCAAGCTGGTGGTCCTGGTCGGGACAAAGAAGGCGCTGGCCATAGCGATACGGAACAATCGCGCCAGCGAACGCTACAGCCTGCTCGACAGCCGTTTGATTCAGGAGAGGTGAGGGCGCTGCCGGATCAACAGCTGAAAAAGAGACGGCGGCCGCCGGGCCGGCGTCGGACCGAGCCATTCTGGCGCTTGCTGTTTCCGCCCCGGTGTCTGCTCTGCCGGAGGCTGCTGGCAGCAGCATCGCCCGTGCCCCTCTGCGGTGGCTGCCGGGCTCTTTTTACCCCGGCGGGGCTATTCTGCCCCCGCTGCGGGAAAGAGCTTCTATCCGGGCAGCCCTGCTCCTGTGCCCCGGAGATATTGCCCCTGCGCGGCCTGTTTGCCCTCTCCCGGTACGAAGGGCCCTGGCGGCAGATGCTGCACCGTTTCAAATTCGGGGGGGAACGCGCCCTGGCCCGGCCGCTGGGCAACTGGTTGGGGAGACTGCTCGAAGAGGAGACCGGCTGGCAGCCTGAACTGGCTGTTCCGGTGCCGCTGCATCGCCGCAGGGAGGAAGAACGAGGCTACAATCAGTCTTTTCTGCTGGCCCGTTTTACCGCTGAAGCGCTCGGGATTCCCCTGCAGCCCCTGCTGGTCAGGCCGGAAGCAGCACCTGCTCAAAGCAGCCTGAGTTACCGCCGCCGCCTGGAGAATGTGCGCGGCGCTTTTCTTTACCGGGGCAAGCCGTACCCGGGGAAAAGGGCCCTGCTGGTCGATGATATCTATTCCACGGGGGCGACCATGCAGGAAGCGGCGACGGTATTGCACCGCCGGGGGTTGATCGTTTTTGGTGCTGCGGCGGCCTATACGCCCCGCCTTTCCTGAGCGCGGCCTTTGTTGGCCGGGCTGAAGGGTTTTTCCATAGCTTGGGGAATAGTATTGATAAGAAAAGGGCAGAAAGGGAGGAGCAAAGATGGAGATCAATATCCGGGGAAAGAACATTGAAGTCACTGAAGCCCTGGTGGACTATGCCCAGAGGAAGGTAGGCAAGCTGACCAAATACCTGAATCGCCCCAAGGAGGTTCAGGTGGTGCTGACTGTGATTCGTAACGAGCATATTGTTGAGGTTACCGTGATTCTGAACGGCCTGATCTTGCGCGGTGAAGAATCTACCGGTGATATGTATGCTTCCATAGATATGGTTGTTGACAAGCTGGAGAAGCAGCTGGTCAAGTACAAGACCAGGCTGAACAAATCCTTGCGGCAGCAGAGCATTCGCGACCTCGGCGAAAAATTGATCCCTGCAGAGGAACGGGAAGAGGGGACCGAGGAAGAGCGGGTTGTAAAAACAAAGCAATTTCCCCTCAAACCGATGCACCTGGAAGAGGCGATCATGCAGATGAATCTGCTGGGTCACGATTTCTTTGTTTTTGCCAATGCCGAAACAGAGACCGTCAATGTGCTCTACCGGCGGAAAGATGGCGATTACGGCCTCATCGTTCCGGAGTACGGCTCCTAGAAACGGGCCCCGGCGATCTGATGCTGCAGAAAGGTTTTAACCGATGAATGAGCCAGTCAATGTAGTTATTTTTGAAGGAACAGCTGCGGCCAGCCCGGTTGAAGAGATGCTTGTGCAGGTGCGCCGGGCGCTTTTGCATGACAATCTGGATAAATTGCGCCGGGTTGCGCCGGTAGGGAAGGTTTACCTGATCACGAACAACCCGGCCCTGGCCGGGATGGCCCGCGAGACCGGGGCGGAGTTTCTTCTGAACAGGCAGCACCCGGACTCCTTTCATTTTGGAGACGAGCTGAAAAGGCTGGTTCGGGAGAAGAATATGAAGAAGGTTTTTTATCTCAGCGGGGCGGGTTGTCCGCTGATCACCGCCTCGGAGCTGAAGGAGATCTGCGGCAAACTGGCCGTCCGCTCCAGATTGCTTTATGCCAACAATATCCAGTCCGCAGATATGGTCGCCTTCACGGTTCCGGACGGTTTCGCCGGGATAGAGCTGCCGTCAACGGATAACAGCCTTGCGATGACGCTGCGCGATCGGGGCGGCCTGGAACTGGAGCTGATGCCACAAACCCTGGGCCTGCTTTTTGATCTCGATACGCCGGCAGATATTCTGGTCCTGGGAGCGGGCCCCTTTGCCGGTCCCCGGGCGCGGGCGGCGATCGATGCTTTTAGTCTAGATTATTCCCGGCTGGAAAGGGTCAAGAAGGTGCTGGGCGACAGCTATCAGGATATCGTTCTCGTCGGCCGGATCGGGGCGCCGGTGATGGAACGGTTGAACGAGCTCCTGAAGCTGCGGCTCCGGGTTTTTTCCGAGGAGCGCGGGATGAAGGCGCTGGGTCGTCTGGAGCGCGGTGAAGTGATCTCGCTGCTCGGACTGCTGATCGAGCGAGCCGGACTGGAGCATTTTTTTGATTACCTGAGCCGGGTAGGGCACTGTGCCATTATCGACAGCCGGGTTCTTTTTGCTCACCACAAGTATGAATTCAGCGATCGGGAACGTTACCTCTCCGATCTGGGCCTCTGGGAGCAGCTCGAGCATCCCTGGCTGAAGGAATTTACCCGTCTGGCTGCAGAATGCTCCATTCCGGTGCTCCTCGGCGGACACTCCCTTGTTTCCGGCAGCCTTTGGGCACTTACCTGCGAACTGGACCCGGCGCGAAGCGGGCTCGGAGAGCGCTAAATTCATGGATGAAACAGGCAAGTCAAGTTTGAAGCGCTCTTAAGGGCTGCTCAACGGCGCCATTTTGGCCTTGGCACCATAAGTGCACAACAAGAATTGATCAACCGCTGCCGTCCGGCTCACCCATCTTCGGTACAGGATCGCGTAAGCGGCGTTATCCCGGCGGGAGTCTTGCCGGCTGCAGCGGTGCCGGTTTCAGATCGGTCGAGGTGGCAACACCGCACAATTATAATATCTGGGGGGATCAGCATGATCGTTGTCGGTGAATTGATCAATGCGAGCCGTAAAGCTGTTGCGGAAGCGATCGAGGCTCAGGATGAAGAAAAGATCAAACAGCTCGCCGGTGCTCAGGTGGAAGCCGGAGCGGATTATGTCGATGTCAATGCCGGCGTTTTTGTGGGGCAGGAGGCCGATTATCTGCAGTGGCTTGTGCAGACGGTTCAGGACGGGGTCGATGCGCCCTGCTGTATCGACAGCCCTGATCCGGCGGCGATAGAAAAGGCCCTTGCAGTTCATCAGGGAGTTGCCATGATCAACTCCATCTCCCTGGAAAGAGATCGATTCGAGGCCCTGCTCTCTCTAGTTGCCGGCACGGATCTGAAAGTGGTCAGCCTCTGCATGAGCGATGAGGGGATGCCGGAGACCAGCGAAGAGAGGGTCAGGATAGCGGACAGGTTGATCAACGGCCTGGTCAAAAAGGATGTGGCGATCGATCATATCTACGTGGACCCGCTGGTGCAGCCTATCTCCACCAGCGGCAGTTTCGGGGCAGAATTCCTGGATGCTGTTGAAAAGATCATGACGGGCTTCCCCGGAGTCCATACCATGTGCGGTCTCTCCAATATCTCCTACGGTCTGCCGCTCCGCAGCCACCTCAATCGTAATTTTGCAGTGATGGCCATTGCCAGGGGTCTGGACGGTCTGATCATCAACCCGCTTGACAAACAGATGATGGCCAATATCATCGCAGCGGAAACCCTGGCCGGGAGAGATAATTACTGCATGAATTACCTGAAGGCTTTTCGGGCCAAAAGGTTGGAAATCTAGTTCTGATAGCGAAAGGCTGGCAACGGCCCCCGGAGCCGCTTCACCTGCAGGGGTTCCAGGGGCCGAATCTGCAGGGCCCCTTTCTAGGAGGCAATCTGCTCATTCCCCTGACCAACGTGCTCTCCTTTGCCCTGATCACGGCATGTTTTCTGGTAGCCTGCGCCATGCTGAAACTGCGTTACGCCGAACCAGATCTGGACCGGCCGTACCGGGTCCCCGGTGGCCACCCGGGAATCTGGCTTGCAATTCTGGCCAGCGCCGCTGTTCTTCTGCTGATGATCGTGCCCACCAGCCCGGTGTACTGGCCTGGCCGCTGGAGTGGATGATCGTCCTTGGCTGGATCGCTCTCGGGTTTGTCCTGATGCTCTTTCAGCGCCGGGAAGATCCCGTTCAAGGTTCAAAAAAAGCGTACCGGTAGACTGCGCAATAACACGCCGGGCTGCAAATTTAAAGCGGAGCGATCTACCCCAGCGTTGCCAAACGGCACCAGATCAAGCGGGATCTGATCTGGTGCCGTCATTTTTCTGCAGAAAAAACCGATGGCAGCACGGCCGGGCCGGGCTTGTTCTAGCGGCGGCTGGTATGGTAATATAAGACTGCAGCCAAGGAACCGGGGGGTTCCTTTCTCATTAGCATTCTCACCGATGAAAGAAGTGTGGTGCGCAGATGATCAACCTTTTCAGAAATATTTTTGGCAGTGCCAATGATCGGGAAGTGCGCCGTCTATGGAGCAGGGTGGAGCAGGTCGGCGCTCTGGAAGAGCGGATGGAGGCGCTGGCTCCGGCTGAATTCCCGGAGATGACGGCGCGGTTCAGGGAACGCCTGGCTCAGGGAGAAGACCTTGACCAGCTGCTTCCCGAGGCTTTTGCCCTGGTCCGTGAGGCCGCCAGGCGCACCGTGGGGCTGCGCCCCTACGATGTTCAGATCCTGGGGGGTATTGTTCTGCACCAGGGCCGCATCGCCGAGATGAAGACCGGGGAAGGGAAGACCCTGGTGGCAACGATGCCCGCCTATCTCAATGCCCTGAACGGCGGGGGGACGCATATCGTGACGGTGAATGACTACCTTGCCCGGCGGGACAGCGAGTGGATGGGGCCGATCTACAAGCTGCTCGGTCTCACCGTGGGGCTGGTCGTGCACGACCTGAGCCCGGCGGAGAGGCGGCGGGCTTACGGGGCCGATATTGTCTATGCGACCAACAACGAGTTGGGTTTTGACTACCTGCGGGACAATATGGTGCTGTACCGGGAAGAGCTGGTCCAGCGAGAGCTTAACTATGCCATCGTCGACGAGGTCGACAGCATCCTGATCGATGAGGCCCGAACGCCGCTCATCATCAGCAGCCGCCTGGAGACAAAGCAGGAATACAGCCGTTTCCGTCGCGATGTTGAGCAGCTGCTGCGCAAACAGAACCGGCTGGTCACCGAACTGATCAATGAAAGCGCCGGAGAGATCGAGCAGGGACGCAAGGAGGAAGCTGCCGAAAAGATGCTGCTGGCCCGCCGCGGCGCCCCCAAAAACAAGAAGCTGCTCAAGCTGCTCAAGGAGCGGGGTATGGAGAGGTTGGTCGAGCGAACCAAGCAGATCCTGATGACCGAAAAAAAATTGAACCATTTTGACGAGCAGCTCTATTTCACCATCGATGAGATCACCCGGGCTGTCTCCATCTCTCAACAGGGTTACCGCGAGCTGGTTCAGAACAATCCCGGCCTGGCGCGGCTGCTCGGCTTTGAAGCAGCGGGCCCGGAGAACACCGCCTTCGATGATCCCGGTGCAGAGGAGGAGAGCGGTGCCGGCGAGCAGCTGCACTGCATTCACCAGCTGCTGAAAGCATATTCTCTTTATGAACGTGATGTCGATTATGTGATCCAGGAAGGCAAGGTTGTGATCGTTGATGAATTTACCGGCCGCCTGATGTGGGGGCGGCGCTACTCCGAGGGGCTGCATCAGGCCATCGAGGCGAAGGAGCAGGTCGAGGTGCAGGCCGATACCCGCACCGTCGCTTCGATCACCTTCCAGAATTATTTCCGGATGTATGAAAAGATCTCCGGAATGACCGGGACAGCGCTCACCGAGGAGGAGGAATTCCGCAAGATCTACGGGATGGATGTGGTCGCCATCCCGACCAACCGGACGCTGATCCGGAACGAGCTGCCCGATATGGTCTACAAGACCGAACGGGGCAAGTATCAGGCGGCCGTGGAGGAGATCGCCCGGCGCCACGAGCAGGGACAGCCGGTCCTGGTGGGGACCATCTCGGTGGAGAAATCGGAGATGCTCAGCCGGATGCTGAAGCGGCGGGGAGTCAAGCACGAGGTGCTCAATGCGGTGAACCATACCCGTGAAGCACAGATCATCGCCCAGGCCGGCCGCAAGGGTGCGGTGACGCTTTCGACCAATATGGCCGGCCGGGGTACCGATATCATCCTCGGGGGAAACCCGGAATTCCGGGTGAAGGCCCAGCTGGAGAAGGAGTTCGGCCTGAAAGAGCATGAGCTGGATCCGGAGCAGCACCTCGATTGGGAGAAGCGGCGCCGCGTGCTCATGGAAGAGGCCGGGCGCCAGGTGGAGCAGGAGCGCAGCGAGGTGCTCGCCCTGGGCGGGCTCCATGTACTCGGCACTGAACGCCATGAAAGCCGGCGGATCGACAATCAGCTGCGCGGCCGCTCCGGCCGCCAGGGCGATCCCGGCTCCTCCCAGTTTGTAGTCTCGCTGGAGGATGATCTGATGCGCCTTTTCGGCGCTGAAAATATCGCCTCGCTGATGGATCGCTTCGGTTTTGAAGAAGATGTGCCGATCAACCACCCCCTGGTCAGCCGGGCCATCGAGCGGGCCCAGAAGAGGGTGGAATCGCGCAACTTCGAGCTGCGGCGCCATCTGCTCGAATATGATGATGTGCTCAACAAGCAGCGCGAGGTGATCTACGGGCAGCGGCGGCAGGTGCTTAAGGGCGAGGATATGCAGGAGCAGATCTCTTTCATGAGCGGCGAGGTGATCCGGAAGGTGCTGCAGGAGCATTTCCTCGAAAAGGGCTACCTGGAGGAACCGGAAGCCCGTGCCCTGCTGCAGGCGGGTGAAAATTCTTTCCTGCGCCGTGGGCAGATCGATGCGGCGGCGCTTCTGGAGCAGGATCGGAACGAGGTGGAGGAGCTGTTCCTGGAAGAAGCGCGCGCATTCTATGAAGCCCGCGAAAGCGAGCTCGGCGCCGCGGTCATGCGCGAGCTCGAGCGGGTCATTTTGCTGCGCACGGTGGACCGGCACTGGATGTACTTTATCGACGAGATGCATGAGCTGCGCCAGGAGATCAGTCTGCGGGCCTATGGGCAGCGCGATCCCCTGGTGGAATACCGCCTCGAGAGTTTCGATATGTTTGAAGGGATGATCCAGACGATCCAGGAGGAGGTTGTCCGCGGGATCTACCAGACCCGGGTAGCGGCGCCGCCGCGGCGCCGGGCCATCGCCGGACCGGCAGCGGCGATCCGGCCGCAGCTGCCCCGGGCGAGCCGCGTCAGGGAGAACGATGCCGGAGAGGAGCGCGGGGAAAAGACCGCTCCGGCGAAGCAGCAGCCGGTCGCCGTGGGGAAAAAAGTAGGTCGCAACGACCCCTGCCCCTGCGGCAGCGGCAAGAAATACAAGCGGTGCTGCGGCGCCTGAAAATGGGCCCGCCGGGACCGCCGGATGACAGATCAACAGGGTGCAGAAAAGAGGGTGATGGAAGCTATGCTGAAGGAATATACCGAAGCGCTGGACCGTCAGCGGGAGCGCTTTCTTGAAATGGGGGCTTCGCTTTGAATATGCCCGCAAGGAGCTTCAACTAAAGGAGGCCGAGCAAAAGGCCGCCGATCCCGCTCTCTGGGAGGAGAGGGCCCGGGGCCAGGAATTCATGAAGGCGCTGGGGGCCCTGCGGGAAGAGCTCCGTCCCCTCCGGGAGCTGGCCGTCAGGCTGGAGGAGATCGAGGTTTTGCTGGAGCTGGCCGGCGAGGATCCCGCTAACAGCGGCGATGCCCTCGGGGAAGCGGCGGCGGGGCTTGAAGAAAGCGCCCGCCTTCTGGATGAACTGGAGCTAGCCACGCTGCTGGGCGGGACCCATGATGCCAATGATGCCATTGTCTCCATTCATCCGGGGGCCGGCGGTCTGGAATCACAGGATTGGGCAGAGATGCTGCTGCGGATGTACACCCGCTGGGCCGAGCAGAAGGGCTGGCAGGTGGAGCTCGTTGATCTATTGAGAGATGATGAGGCCGGGATAAAAAGTGCAACCCTGATCGTGCGCGGAAACGGGGTCTACGGACTCTTCCAGGCGGAAAAAGGGGTCCACCGGCTCATCCGGATCTCGCCCTTTGATACCGCCCGGAGGCGCCATACCTCCTTTGCCTCCATCGATGTTATCCCCGAGGTGGAGGAGGAAGAGTATCTGATCGATCCCGATGATCTCCGGGTCGACACCTTCCGCTCCAGCGGGGCCGGGGGGCAGCATGTCAACAAAACCGATTCGGCGGTGCGGATCACCCATCTGCCCACCGGACTGGTGGTGACCTGCCAGAGCAGCCGTTCCCAGCACAGCAACCGGGTCCAGGCGATGCGTATTCTCCAGGCGCGGCTCGCCGAGATGCAGCGGCAGGAGCAGGCCGCCGAGCTTTCCGCCCTGCGCGGTTCCCAGAAGGAGATCGCCTGGGGCAGCCAGATCCGCACCTATACCTTTCATCCCTTTACCCTGGTCAAAGATCACCGGACCGGTCTTGAAAACGGACAGGTCGAGGCGGTGATGGACGGGGCGCTGGATCCTTTTGTGGAAGCTTTTTTGCGCTGGCAGGCCCGCCGGCGCCATCAACAGGGGGCGGGATCCCCGGGAAAGGGCCTGGCTTAGCATGGCCGCTACCTGGAAAAGAATCAAACATTCTACCGGCTCTGCAGCAGGGGTGCTGATCGGATCAGTGCTCATGGCGGTGGCGATGAACCTGTTTTTGATCCCCCACCGGCTGGCCGCGGGCGGGATCAGCGGGTTCGCCGTGATCCTTCACGATCTTTTCCTGATCTCCCCCGGTTTAACCATCGTCGGGCTGAACACCCCCCTTTTTGTGGCGGCCTGGCTGCTTCTGGGCCGGGAGAAGGTCGGCTCCAGCCTGCTGGGATCCCTGGCTTTTCCGGTTGCCATCGAGCTGACCGGGCCCTATCTGCCGGTGGTCACCCAGGATCTCCTGCTGGCCTCGGTGTACGGTGGAATCATGATGGGGCTGGGCCTGGGTCTCGTCTTCCGCTGCCAGGGGTCCACCGGGGGAACCGCCCTGCTCTCCCTGATTCTGAACCGGTTCACCGGATTGACCCTGGGGCAGGGTCTGCTGGGTGCCGATCTGGTGGTGATCGCCCTGGCGATCTTTGCTCTCGGGGCGGAGGCGGCGATGTATGCGACGCTTTCCCTGTTTATCAGCACCAAGGTGATCGACCTGATCCAGGAAGGGCTCAGCCCGGTCAAGGTGGCTTTGATCATCACCACCCGCCCCGAGGCGATCAACCGAAGCTTGCTTCGGGAGCTGAGCCGGGGCGTCACCCGGATGGCCGGACGGGGCGGTTACACCGGGGAAGAGCGGGAGCTGTTGCTCTGCGTGATCTCACGTCCCCAGGTGGCCCGATTGAAGGCGCTGGTCCACCGCCTTGATCCGGCAGCATTTGTCATTATCGGCACTGCCGGGGAGGTCCACGGCGAGGGTTTTAAAGAGCTTTCTTCCCCCGGATGAGCATTAAGCGGCGGCAGGCCCGTTGAAGGGGGCCTCTGCTGAGAGACCCTTTCCAAAAGCACCCCACTTTCGGGGGCGGTTACCCCCCTTCATCTCCATAATATCCCTGGTAAAAGTTAATATATTATAATAAAAAAGCAGGATATCCTTTTTCGGTGTCGAATGTTGTGTTAAATTATTATATTTATGTTAAGCTCGACCCGGGAGAGATAAAAAAATGATCGAAGCCAGAGAGATCTATCATCGTTATGACAAAAACAGCGGCGACGTTTTAAGTGATATCAATTTCACAATCAACCGCGGGGAATTTGTATTTTTTGTCGGTCCGAGCGGAGCCGGGAAGACCACCCTGTTCAAAATGATCATTCAGGAGATCGTTCCGCAAAGGGGTCTGATGAAGGTGTTCGGCCAGGATCTGGGGCGGCTGCCCCGTTACCGGGTGCCCTACCTGCGCCGCAATATCGGCATGGTTTTTCAGGATTTCCGGCTGCTCGACGAGCGGACCGCTTTTGACAATATCGCCTTTGCAATGCGGGTTACCGGAGCCTCCACCCGCGAGATCAGGCGCCAGGTCCCCTATGTGCTCGATCTGGTCGGGCTGCCGGACAAATCCGGGGCGAGGGTCTGTGATCTCTCCGGCGGTGAGCAGCAGCGTATCGGGCTGGCCCGGGCGATCATCAACCGCCCGGCGATGATCATCGCCGATGAGCCTACCGGCAACCTTGATCCCGAGACCTCTTACGAGATCATGAATATATTGCGGACGATCAATATCCGGGGGACCACCGTGCTGGTGGCGACACATAATCGGGAAATTGTCGATCGCCTGCAGAAACGGGTCATTCACCTGGAGCGGGGCCGGCTTACCGTCGACGAGGAGAAGGGGGTCTATGCCGGTGCCCTATAATGGTTTTCTGTACGCTTGCGGCGAAGCCCTGCGCAGCCTTTACCGCCACAAGTGGATGACGGTGGCATCGATCGGTGTGGTCGTGGTGACCCTGCTGATGCTGGGCGGTTTCATGATCGTGAATCTGAATCTGGCCCATCTCACCCAGAGTGTCAAGGAACAGGTTGAGATAATTCTCTACATTGACGATGAGGCGACCCTTGCCGAGCGCAATGAACTGCGCCGGAAACTGGTCGCCCACGGTTCGCTAGCCGAGGTCCGCTTTGTCCCCCGGGAAGAGGCCCTGCAACGGTTGAAGGAGCAGATGGGAGATGTAGTCGAAGGTTACGACGCGGTTGAAGATAATCCCCTGCGCGATTCGTTCGAGCTGCGCACCACCCGTCCGGAAATTGTCGGGGAGGTGGCCGGGGAGCTGGCCGGATATCCGGCGGTGGGCGATCTTTACTATGGCGAAGAGACGGTCAACAAACTGTTCACCGCAACCCGGGCGGTGCAGCTGGTCGGGCTGGCCCTGATGATCGGGCTGGCCGTCACTGCGGTCTTTCTGATCGCCCATACGATCAGGCTAACTGTCTTCATCCGCCGGCGGGAGATCATGATCATGAAATATGTGGGGGCGACGAACTGGTTTATCCGCTGGCCCTTTGTCCTGGAAGGACTGCTCATCGGGATCCTCGGGGCGGCCCTGCCGCTGGCGGTGCTTCACCATATCTACCAGGCTTCGCTGGAATGGGTTACGGCGAACAATCTGATGTTTCTGACCCTGCTGCCCGGTTCAATGATCATGGGCCAGCTGGTGAAATATCTCATTCCCCTGGGGACAGGTCTGGGGATTCTCGGGAGCGCTTTTTCGATGGACCGCTTTTTGCGCGTTTAATAAAACAAGGCGGCTTTGTCTGCCGCTTTTCAGGGAGGGAGCTTTCATGCGGCGATTCAAACTGATGAGCCTGCTGGCGGTGGTGCTCGTGCTGATCTTTCTAACCGTTGAAGCAGTGCCGGTCTATGCCTCCTTGCAGGGGCTCGAGCAGAAAAAAGAAGAGATTGACCGGAGAATAAAACGGGAACAGGGCAATCTGAAGCAGTACCGCAGCCGCGAGGCCGAGCTTTCCGATGAACTGGACCGGCTCGATCGCCGCCTGGAGCAGTTGCAGACAGAGCTGACACGGGTCAACCGCGAGATCGGAGCCACCGAGGAGGAGATCAACCGGGCGGAAGAGACGCTTGCCGCAACGGAGGCCGAGCTGGCCGGGAAGGAAGAGCTCTTCAAGCGGCGACTGCGGGCGATCTACGAGCAGAGCGCCGTGCCCTATGTCGATGTTCTTCTCGGAGCCTCCACCTTCAGCGATTTTCTGACCCGGTTCAACAATCTTAAAATCATTGCCGCCAATGACCAGCGGCTCATCGAGGAGGTTACCGCCGAGAGGGACCGGATCCAGCAGATGAAGGAGAAGCTCGAGGGAGAGAAGAACCGCCTTGACGGGATGCGCCGCCAGATCCTGGGCAGCGAGGCGGAACTGGAGCGGACCGTTACCTCCCGCAAAGCGGTGATGGGCGAGCTGCAGCAGGAAATTGTCCGCAATATCGAGGAGATCAAGAAACTGGAACAGGATTCCGAGAGGCTTGAAAATGAGATCCGGAGTCTGATCAATCCTGGCGGCAGCGGGATCAGCGGCAAGCTTGGCTATCCAGTCGAGCCCCCCACCCGGATCAGTTCGGGCTACGGCTGGCGAAGCGATCCCTTCACTGGAATATCTTCCTGGCATGGCGGAATCGATATTGGCACCTACGGTATGGCCAACTATATCCTTGCCGCGGAAAACGGGCAGGTCAGCCTGGCTCGCTGGTACAGCGATTACGGCAACTGCATCATCATCGATCACGGCGGTGGTACCGCCACCCTTTACGGCCACCTGAGCTCCATCCAGGTCAGCGTCGGCCAGGCAGTCAGCCGCGGCCAGCGCATCGGGCGGGCCGGCACCACCGGAAGGAGCACCGGAGTCCATCTCCATTTCGAGGTCCGGGAGTACAACAGAGCCCCGGTCCGCTATTACCCCAACGGCACCCCGGATTACCGGAATAACCCGATGAATTACTTCAACTGAGCGAGCCAGAGGGGACGAGTCACGGGGACGAGTCAAGGGGACGGTGACTTTGAGTCAAGGGGACGGTGACTTTGACTCACCACCCCACGCCGCTTGAGTCAAGGGGACGGTGACTTTGACTCACTATTCCCTCCACTTCATGCAAACAGGAACCCCGTAAATGTAGAAATTACGGGGTTTTTCTGCGATTGTGGACAGAACCTGTTTTGACGAAGCAGGGTTGATGTCGACTCGTTACTTTAACTGGTTTTCCATGACGTTTCATGTCTGATCATCAGCGGCACAGCAGCGGCTGCTTCTGAACGGGTATGTTTTCACTTCCGGGGCTGAGCTGGCCTTTTCACCGGTGCGGCGTTATAATTGACGCAGGAAACGGCGAAGGAGGCGGTTGGCGGTCATGGACAGTGATGGCGACAGGTTCAAGAGCAGGCGCGGCTGGCTCATGGCCGTGCTTCTGTTCGTGATCATCGTCGGGACAGGGCTTGCTGCTTTTCAGCTGGGCCTTGTCAGGGGGGCCTCCTCTGTAGAAAGCGATCCCGGGTTCGAGCTCGATTCCCCGGAATCCTTAGAAGAGGAATGGAGTATATTTAAAGAGGTCCTGGAGCGGCTTCAGAGCAGCTATCTGTACCCGCTGGACCCGGTGGAGATCGTGCGCGGCGCAGTCCGCGGGGTGGTGGAGGCGCTCGGCGATCCCCGGACCGGGTTCTACGATCAGCAGGAATTTGAGAATTTCATGATCCAGACGACCGGTTCTTTCGGGGGGATCGGTGTACGCATCGTCGAGGTCGACAGCGAGATCATCGTCTTTGAAACCATTCCCGACAGTCCCGCTGCCGCTGCGGGTGTTTTCCCCGGCGACCGCCTCTGCCGGGCCGGCGGGCAACTGCTGACCGGTGAGGGGCTCGAACATGCTGCCGAGATTCTGCGCGGTGAAAAGGGAAGCAGCGTTACCCTGACGATCAAGCGGCCCGGCAGGGAAGAGGAGCTTGAACTCACCCTGGAGCGTGACGAGGTCAAGGTGGAGACGGTTTTTTCGCGCTGGGTGGAGGCCGGCTTGGGCTATATCCGGATCGACAGTTTTGACAGCCGTACCGGGGCCTCTTTTGCCGGACAGCTGCTTCTTCTGGAGACGGCAGGTTTGCGAAAGGGGTTGATTCTGGATCTGCGGGATAATCCCGGTGGTCTGGTGGAAGAGGCGGTGAAGGTGGCCAAACTGATCGTTCCCGAGGGAGAGATCACCCGCCTGGTCGGACGGGGAGGAAAGGTACGCGACATCCATTATTCCAATGCGCAGGAGAAAGATTATCCGATCCTCGTTTTGGTGAACGAAGAGAGCGCCAGTGCTGCCGAGATTCTTGCCGGTGCCCTTCAGGAAAGCGGAGCGGTGCTGGTGGGGGTTAAAACCTATGGGAAAGCGACCGTGCAGCATCTGGAAAAACTGACCGGAGGGGGTGCCCTTCTGCTGACCGTAGCCCGTTACCTGACCCCTTCGGGCAAGGATATCGATGGGAAGGGGCTGGAGCCGGATGTGACGGTGGAGATGCCGTCACTGATGAAAAATTATCGCTATTTTTTGCCTGGCCGCCTGAGCAGGGATGACTATGGGGCCGATGTCAAGCTGCTGCAGGAGATGCTTGCCGAGCTCGGCTATCAGTGCGGCCGCGAGGGCTGTTTGGATGAGGCCACCTCTGCGGCGCTGGACGACTTTCAAACTGCGGCGGGGCTGGAGACTACCGGCGAGTTTGACGATCTTACCTGGATCAACCTGCGGGAGGCTTTCGAGAAGATTGTCCGCCAGCGCGATCCGCAGCTGCACCGGGCAGTTGAGCTGCTCAAGACACCCGGGAAACTGGCCCTTGTGGAGGGAAAGAATAATTGAGCATGCTGCTCCTTGAACTTGCCAGGATATTAGCGGGCACCCTGACGCGCGTGCTGCTTGTTCCGATCTTCTGGCTGGTGATCTTGCTGGTCTATCTGCAGTACCGCCGCGTGGCCGGGATGGAACGGAAATTTTTTGGACGGACGCTCAATCCGGTGGGTCAGCAGGTGGCCGTCTCGACGGCGTGGGGTATTCTGGCCGGGCTGCTGGCCAGTATCTTCATGCTTCTCCTGGGCCTGTCCCTGTCGCAGATCGGGCTGCTCTATATCTGGCCGGTAGCACTGCTGCTGCTGTTGATCCATCCCCGCTTTCTCTGTTTTTCATATGCCGGCGGAATTGTGGCTTTTGCTGCGATGGTGCTTCGCCACGCCGTAATTCCCTTTTTTCCGCTGCTGGGAGAGCAGTCCCTGATCGCGCCGCTACTCGAGATCCATATTCCAGCCCTGCTGGCGCTCGTCGGACTGCTTCACCTGATCGAATCGCTGCTGATCTATCTGAGCGGTCACCGGGGATGCACGCCGCTCTATTTCAAGCTGGCCGACGGTGAGGTCGTCGGCGCCTTCAGTCTGCAGAAGTTCTGGCCTATTCCGCTGGTGGCGTTGCTCGCAACGGTGGTTCTGGAGAGCGAGATCCAGGGGGTGACCATGCCGGACTGGTGGCCGCTGCTCAAGCCGACCCTGGAGCTGGATCCGGGGCAGAGTCTGCAATATATCGCTCTGCCTGTTCTGGCTGCTCTGGGCTACTCCGATCTGGCCTTTTCCTCCAGCCCCCGTGTAAAATCTGCGAGCACGGCCGCGTACCTCAGCCTCTATAGCATTGTTCTGCTCGGGCTGGCCCTGGCAGCGGAGCTCTGGCCCTGGCTGACCCTGGCGGGGGTTCTTTTTGCCCCGCTGGGCCATGAAGCGGTGATCCATTGCGGAAACCGGAAGGAGCGCTCCCGGGATCCTTTTTATCGTTCCGCCGGCGGAGCCGTTCCCCTGATGATGGTCTTGCCGCGTAGTGCTGCTGCCCGGGGCGGGCTGCAATCGGGAGATCTGATCCACCGGGTTAACGATACCCCGGTGCACAGCGATCTCGATCTGCTGTGGGCGATCGAGCAGAGCTATTTCATGGTTTTGATCGAAGGTTCCCGGGAAGGGAGCCCTTTCTCCATAATAATGAACAAACGTCATGCCGCCGGGGAGGAGGCTGCAGCGGCCCGGCTGCCCTGGGAGAGGGCCCCGGTCAGCACTGCGGTGGCCCCGCTCTGGCACCGGGGGGCCGCCCTCGGGCTGATCCCGGCTCCTTCGCGGCACACGCCGCTCTATGCCCGGGAAAGGACCGCCGGCGGGCTGAATCTGCTTCAGAGGTTAAGGGGACATCGGAAAAAATGATCGGCCGGTCCGATCGCAATTTCAGAAATCAGGTGGTGATCGATCTTGCTGGCTGCAGCCACCACTGCTTTTTTCAGCATCTTTGTTGCCGAATTTGGAGATAAAACCCAGCTGGTCTCACTATCGCTGGCCAGCCGTTACCCGCCACTGCAGGTTCTCGGGGGGGCAATGACCGGGATGGCCCTGGTGATGGGGTTGGCCGTGGGGGCGGGCGGGCTGGTGGCCGCCTACATTCCCCCGGAAGTGATTACCGCTGCCTCGGGCATCCTATTCTTGATCATGGGTCTGTTTACCCTCCTCCGCAGGGAATCGGGAGAAGAGGGGCTTCCCGCCGGCCGGGGCGGCTTTTACCAGACTGCGGTGCTGGTATTTCTGGCTGAACTCGGCGACAAAACACAGATGGCAGCGCTGCTTCTGAGCGCCCACTTCTCGTATCCCGCCGCTGTTTTCGCCGGGGCGATGGCAGCGATGTTTCTTAACCATGCGCTGGCAGTTTTTCTCGGAGGCCGCTATCTTTCCAAACTCTCCCCCACCCTGTTGAAGAAGATCACCGGAGCCCTTTTTATCGTTATCGGTCTGGTGATGCTGCTTCTTCCGGTTCTGGGACGGCGCTGAAGCCGCCACCCCGGGGGATCAGGATTTAAACGAGGTTTCACCCACCCCAAGCTTTTATTTTGACCGGTTGCAGAAGGCAAAAAAAGCCGTAAAAGAACAATCCGGCCTATGCTATAATGGATCTTGCGATCACAGCGGAGGCGTAAGAGAATGCTTTCTCAATCAAGATTCAAACTACAAGCCGATTTTGCCCCTTCCGGCGATCAGCCGGCAGCAATCGAGGCTCTGGTCGGGGGGCTGCGGCAAGATCTTACCTACCAGACGCTTCTGGGAGTAACCGGTTCGGGAAAGACTTTCACCGTCGCCCGGGTCATCGAGCAGATCCAGCTGCCGACCCTGGTAATTGCGCCCAACAAAATTCTGGCGGCCCAGCTCTGCAGCGAATTCAAGGAGTTCTTTCCGGAGAATGCGGTGGAGTACTTTATCAGCTATTATGATTACTATCAGCCCGAAGCGTACCTGCCGCAGAGCGACGTCTATATTGAAAAGGATTCTTCGATAAACGATGAGATCGACAAGCTGCGCCACTCTGCGACCAGCGCTCTTCTGGAGCGCAGCGATGTGATCATCGTGGCCAGCGTGTCCTGCATCTACGGCCTCGGTTCGCCGCAGGAATATCGCCGGCAGGTTCTTTCGCTACGCCCGGGGATGCAGCTGGGCCGCGATCAGCTCATCGCTGCGCTGGTGGGGATCCATTACGAGAGAAACGAGATCGATCTGCACCGCGGCACCTTCCGGGTTCGCGGCGATGTTGTCGAGATTGTTCCAGCATCTTTTGCCGGGGCGAGCCTGCGGGTGGAGCTGTTCGGTGACGAGATCGAGAGGGTCTGCGAGGTCGATCTGCTCACCGGAAGGGTGCTCGGTGAACGGAACCATGCGGCGATCTTTCCGGCGACCCACTATGTTACCGATCCGGAGCAGCTCAAGGCTGCCGCAGCCTCCATTGAAGCCGAACTGGAGCAGCGGCTGGCGGAGCTGGGGGGGGCGGGGAAACTTCTCGAAGCGCAGCGCCTGGAGCAGAGGACTCGCTTTGATCTGGAGATGATCCACGAGATCGGTTTCTGCTCGGGGATCGAGAACTATTCGCGCCACCTTGATGGACGTCCCCCCGGCAGCCGGCCCTGGACGCTGCTCGACTATTTTCCGGAAGATTTTCTGCTGGTGGTCGATGAATCGCATGTGACCATCCCCCAGATAAACGGGATGTACCGCGGCGATCTTTCAAGGAAGAGCACCCTGGTTGAGCACGGTTTTAGACTGCCATCGGCCCTGGACAACCGTCCGCTGCGCTTCGGCGAGTTCGAGGAGCTGATCCCCCGGGCGATCTTTGTTTCAGCCACCCCCGGGCCCTGGGAGCTGGAGCAAAGCGGCAGCGTTGTCGAGCAGATCATTCGGCCGACGGGGCTCCTCGATCCGGTGGTGGAGGTGCGGAGAGCCTCGGGGCAGGTGGACGACCTTTACGGTGAGATCCGGGCTCGCGCCGAAGCCGGAGAAAGGGTCCTGGTGACGACGATGACCAAACGGATGGCCGAAGATCTGACCGACTATTACCGCGATATGGGGCTGCGGGTGCGCTATATGCACTCGGATATCGATGCTCTGGAAAGGATGTCGATCATCAGAGGGCTGCGCCTGGGTGAATTCGATCTGCTCATCGGGATAAATCTGCTGCGGGAGGGGCTTGACCTGCCCGAGGTTTCGCTGGTGGCGATATTTGATGCTGACAAGGAGGGTTTTCTCCGTTCGGAGCGCTCCTTGATCCAGACTATCGGGCGGACTGCCCGCAACAGCGCCGGACGGGTGATCATGTATGCCGAAACGGTGACTCCATCAATGCAGCGGGCCATCGACGAGACCGCGCGGCGCCGCCGGAAACAGCAGAAGTACAACCGGAAGCACGGGATCACCCCGCGCACCATTGTCAAGCCGGTCCGCGGACTCATAGCCGCAACCGTGGCCGCCGAGGAAAAGGGTCTTTTTTCCGTTGCGGCCCCACCGCCCGATCCGCAGGAAAGGCGCAAGCTGATCCGGGAGCTGCGTAAAAAGATGCAGCAGGCCTCGCGGGAGCTGGCTTTTGAAAGGGCCGCCGAGCTGCGCGATCTAATTTTTGAACTGGAGCGCGGGGCTGCGGCACAGAGCTCGACCAGAACAGTCATTGACTAGAAAAGAGGTAGAGATTTGAGCGAGGGAGCAATTATCATCCACGGCGCCCGGGAGCATAATCTGAAGAATATCGATCTGAGCCTGCCCCGCAACCGATTCATTGTTTTTACCGGCCTGAGCGGATCGGGCAAATCCTCGCTGGCTTTTGATACGATCTATGCGGAGGGGCAGCGGCGCTACGTCGAATCGCTCTCCGCCTATGCGCGTCAATTTCTGGGGCAGATGGAGAAGCCCGATCTGGACCAGATCAGCGGGCTTTCGCCGGCCATCTCCATCGATCAGAAAACTGCGTCGCGCAATCCCCGCTCCACCGTGGGCACTGTAACCGAGATCTACGATTATTTGCGGCTGCTTTTCGCCCGCATCGGGCGTCCCTATTGCCCGCACTGTCGCCTGCCTATCGATCGGCAGACCGTGCAGCAGATTGTCGATCAGGTGATGGCCTTGCCCCCGGGGACCCGCTTGCAGGTGCTGGCACCCCTGGTACGGGGCCGCAAGGGAGAGTATACCCGCCTGTTCGAGGAGATGCGCCGCCGCGGCTATGTGCGTATCCGCGTGGATGGAGTGGTGCGCGAACTGGAAGAGGAGATCACCCTGGACAAGCAAAAAAAACATACCATCGAGGCAGTGATCGATCGCCTCATTGTTCGCGAAGGGCTCGAAAGCCGTCTGGCCGATTCCGTGGAGACAGCGCTCAAGCTCAGCGAAGGGCTGGCCCTGGTACAGGAAGTCGAAGGTGAGGAGCACCTTTTCAGCGAACGTTTTGCCTGTCCTGAATGTGGTTTCAGTTTCGAGGAGATCACCCCCCGGGCCTTCTCCTTCAACAGCCCGTACGGTGCCTGCCCCGAGTGCAGCGGTCTGGGAGTCAAGGCGGAATTCTCCGAAGAGCTGCTCATCCCCCAGCCCGAACTTTCACTCGGCGAAGGGGCGATTCACCCCCTATCAGGCTATCGCGGCTACTACCGGCAATTTCTGGAATCGGCGGCGGCCCACTGGCAGATCGATCTGGAGCGCTCCTTTGCCGATCTTGCCCCGGAAGAAAAAGAGCTTCTGCTGAATGGCTCACCGGAGCCCGTGCCGTTTCGTTACGTCAACAGATTTGGCCGGGTGCGAAACTATCGCCGGCCCTTTCCCGGCGTCCTGAAACTGCTGCAGAGGCGTTATGATTCCAGCGAATCGGAGGAGACGCGCCGGGAGCTGGCCGGCTACATGGAGACAAAACCATGCCCCGCCTGCCGCGGCCTCAGGCTGAAGGAGTCCAGCCTCTCAGTGCTGCTGGGCGGTCTCAACATTGCCGAGATCGCCGCCTTTACCGTGACCGAAGCCCGGAAATACTTTACCGGGCTCAAGCTGACGCCGCGTGATGCGCAGATCGCCGGCCAGGTGCTCAAAGAGATCATCGAACGGCTCGATTTTCTGAACAATGTCGGTCTGCGCTACCTCAGTCTCGACCGTCCCTCGGCGACCCTTTCCGGCGGAGAGGCGCAGCGGATCCGCCTGGCCACCCAGATCGGCTCGGGCCTTACCGGGGTGATCTATATCCTGGACGAGCCGAGCATCGGTCTGCATCTGCGGGACAACGCCCGCCTCATCGAGACCCTGAAACGGCTGCGAGATCTGGGTAATACGGTGATTGTGGTGGAGCATGACGAGGGCACCATCCGCGCCGCCGATCATATTGTCGATATCGGGCCCGGCGCCGGGGTTCATGGAGGGAGGATCGTGGCCCAGGGAACGCTCGCCGAGATCACCGCTGCACCGGCTTCGATTACCGGGGACTACCTCTCCGGAAGGAAATCCATTCCGGTGCCGGCGGAGCGGCGGTTGCCGGGAGAACGGAGCCTCTGGATCAGGGGTGCCCGGGAGCATAATCTGAAGGATCTCGATCTGGAGATCCCCCTGGGTCTTTTCGTCTGTGTCTCGGGAGTTTCCGGCTCGGGGAAAAGCACCCTGGTAAACGAGATCCTGGCCCGGGCGCTTAAGCGGCGGCTGCACCGCTCCAGGCAGCCGGCCGGGGCGCACCGTTCCCTGGAGGGGGTCGAGCACCTGGACAGGGTTGTTGTGGTCGACCAGTCCCCCATCGGGCGGACCCCCCGTTCCAATCCGGCCACCTACACGGGGCTGTTTGGAGTTGTCCGCGAACTGTTTGCCCAGACTCCCGAAGCGCGAAGACGGGGCTACCGCCCCGGGCGGTTCAGCTTCAATGTCAAAGGGGGCCGCTGCGAGGCCTGCCGGGGCGATGGGATTCTGCGGATCGAGATGCACTTCCTTCCAGACGTCTATGTTCCCTGCGAACTCTGCCGCGGCCGGCGCTACAACCGCGAAACCCTGGAGGTGCGCTACAAGGGCAAGAATATCGCCGATGTTCTGTCCATGACCGTCTCCGAGGCCCTCGAGTTTTTCAACGCCATCCCCAGATTACAGCGCCGTTTGCAGCTGCTCGATGATGTCGGTCTCGGTTATATCAGGTTGGGCCAGCCGGCAACAACCCTTTCCGGCGGCGAGGCTCAGCGGGTCAAGCTCTCCACGGAGCTGTCGAAACGCAGCAACGGACGGACACTTTACGTTCTCGACGAGCCGACAACGGGGCTGCATCTTGCCGATATCAGCAAACTGCTGCTGATTCTGGAGCGTCTGGTCGATTCCGGCAACACGGTCGTGGTGATCGAGCACAATATGGATGTGCTCAAGCGGGCCGATTATCTGATCGATCTCGGCCCCGAGGGCGGTGAAGAGGGGGGCTCCATTGTAGTTACAGGCACCCCTGAAAAGGTCGCCGCCGCGAAATGCTCCCATACCGGGCTATGGCTGCGCCGGATACTTGGCCGGCCGGCCGGGGAACATCCTCCGCTGGAATCCGACCGCATTGCCAGATAACTTCAACGAAGGAGCGCGCTGATGAACAGACGAGCAGAGCTGGCCGAAAAAGTGAGCCGCTTTCCCCGCTCGCCCGGCGTTTACCTGATCAAGGATGCCGTGGGGCGGGTGATCTATATCGGCAAAGCACGTTCGCTGCGTCAGCGGGTCCGGAGCTACCTCACTGCCGAGAGTGCCGCTCCGCCGCGGCTGCAGGCGCTCCAGTCACAGATGCATGAGATAGATTATCTGGTGACCGACTCTGAAGTTGAAGCGCTGATCCTCGAATGCAATCTGATCAAAGAATACCGGCCGCGCTACAATGTCGATCTGAAAGACGACAAGGACTACCCCTGCCTCCGTTTGACCGGCGGCCCTTACCCGAGGCTGGAATATCTGCGACTTTCGCAAAAAGAGGGATCCGGTCAGGACAAAAGGCAGCGGGCCGACGGGGAAACTGGAGCGCTCTATTTTGGCCCGTACACCGAGGTTGGGGCGGTGCGCGAGACAATGCGGCTTCTGGGAAAGATCTTTCCCTTGCGGCGCTGCCGCCGCACGCTCACCGGTGAGCCCGACGGGGAAAGACCCTGTCTCAATTTCCAGATGAAGCGCTGCCTGGGCCCCTGTAGGGGAAAAGCGGCAGTCTCTCCTGCGGAGTACGGTCACCTGGTTGAGCAGGTGATCTCTTTTCTGGAAGGGGGGCGCGGCGCCCTGGAGCGACAGCTTGAAGAGAAGATGCACCGGGCAGCGCAGGTGGAAAGTTTTGAAGAGGCAGCCCGGCTGCGGGATCAGCTGCAGGCTGTTCGCCGGGTTGCCGCTCAGGAGCAGAAAGTGCTGGATCTGAAGGACGGTGCCGACCGGGATCTGCTGGCCCTGATCCGCCTGGAGCGTGCCGCTGCGGTGCATCTCTTTGTTATCAGGGAGGGGAAGCTGATCCGCCGCGAACATTTTCCTCTCGGCCCCGCTGCCGCCGGGGCCGGGGATGGTGAAGCCCTCGGCGCGTTTATCAAATCCTACTATAGCCGGGGCGCACGTCCCCCCGGGGAGATCGTCCTTTCCAGCCGGCCCGATGATCGGGAGACGCTTGAAGAATGGTTGAAAGAGCTCTCCGGGGCGAAGGTCAGACTGGTGGTCCCGCGGCGCGGTCCCCGCCGCCGGCTCGTTAAGCTGGCCCTACGCAATGGTGCGCTCAAACTGCAGGAGGAGCAGGAACGGGCGGTGCAGCGGGAGCTGCTGCCCCTGGAAGAGCTCGGCCGGTTGGTCGGTTTGGAGAAGGCGCCCAGCCGCATCGAGGGGTACGATATCTCTCACCTGCGCGGCGGAGCCGCGGTGGGTGTAATGGTTGTCTTTGAACAGGGCCGTTCATTCAAGGATGGTTACCGCCGTTTTCATCTTGAAAGAACTCCCCCGGGAGATGACTGCGCTGCCCTGCGGGAGGTTCTGCAAAGGCGGGCGGCCCGTTCAGGTTGGCCCCATCCCGAACTGATGGTGATCGACGGGGGCCGGGCGCAGCTGAATGCTGCCAGGGAGGTTCTGCAGCAGGCCGGTTGGGCCGCTATGGCGCTGCTGGCGCTGGCGGAAAATCCGGATCGGATCTTTCTGGAGCAGGAAACAGCACCGCTGCTGCTGCCGGCAAACAGCACCCTGCTGCAGCTGCTGCAGCGGATCCGCGATGAGGCGCACCGCTTTGCCGTGGACTATCACCGCCGCCTCCGCCGAAAAAGCGCGACCCGTTCGCGGTTGGAGGAGATCCCCGGGA
>JAAZPS010000225.1 GCA_012797095.1 Bacillota bacterium
AAAAAAATTGTGATCGTGAACAAGCCCGGCAGTGCGGGTGCGGTGGGCTATGAAGAGCTGTCCAAGTCGGAGCCGGACGGCTATACCATCAGTTTTGCCACATCAACGCTGGTAACCCACAAACTGCTGGGTAACCTTGATTTCAATCACAACGACGTTGCCCCCATCCTTACATTTTTACTTGATCCCTCGGTGGTGGCGGTCAATGCAGACAGTGAGATCAACGATTTCGCTGAATTTGTGGAATATGCCAAGAACAATCCCGGGACTACCCACGGCACCGGGGCGCCGGGAGGGATGCTTCATATCGCCAGCCTGGCAATAGAGAACGCCACAGGGATCGAGTTCGATCTGGTTCCGGCCGGCGGCGGTGGGGCTACACCTGCCCTGCAATTGGCCGGTAATCATATCGATTCGGCGATCCTCAGTGTCGGCGAATCCAATGCACAGTTCGAAGCCGGGAATATCAAGATCCTCGCGGTGATCGCCCCGGAAAGGGTGGAACCGTATCTCGATGTGCCGACAATGAAGGAGCTGGGGTACGATGTTGATATCGGCACCCTGAGAGGCTTGATCGCTCCCAAAGGGACCCCCGATGAGATCCTCACAAAGCTGCACGATGCTTTCAAGGAAGCCTCCGAAACAGATGAATGGAAAGAGTTCATTCTGACTCAGGGCGGAAGTTACGTTTACAGCGGCCTTGATCAGTGCAAGAAGCTGCTGGATCAGCAGGAAGTGGTATTCAAAGAGATACTCAAATAAGGGTAACGGGTCAGTCGCCTTCCTGGCAGCTGTTACGGGAGGGCGACTGAAGATAATTTATCAGGTGGAGGGTTATTCTTGATGAAAATAACAGAGGTTAAGATCACCGTTCTCAGGGTACCGTTGAGTGAACCGATTAAAGCCTCCTTTGGCTATATGACTCACCGGATGAGTGCTCTGGTCCACCTGGCCACGGACACCGGGATAACCGGAGTCGGTGAGACCTGGATCAATTTCCCCTACTGGAACTACAAGGAACGGGTTACCACCGTAACCGATGGTCTGCGGCCGTTGCTGCTGGGGGAAGATCCCCTGAGGATCAACTATTTATGGGAAAAAATGTACAGCGGTCTCCTGGGGCCGTTCAGACAATACGGCTGCGAAAGTGCTCTGTTCCAGGCGATCAGCGGAGTGGATCAGGCCCTGTGGGACATAGCAGGTAAGGAACTGAATACACCGGTTTACCAGCTCCTCGGAGGCAAGTACAACGACAGGATACCGGCCTATGCCAGCGGTCTCGGGCCGAAATTGTTTCCGGATATCATCGAGTCATGCCTGAACAGGGGATACCGCGCCTTCAAATTGAAAGTGGGCTTTGGCGAGGAGCTGGACGAGCAGAACCTGAAAACCCTCAGGGAGATGATCGGCGATGACGCGACCCTGATGATCGATGCAAATCAAGCCTGGGACGTTAAAGAGGCCCTGGCCAGAATTAACGATTACGCAAAATACAATCTGCTCTTTGTCGAGGAGCCCATTCCCGCCAGGGATCTGGCCGGATACAGGGAACTTGTCGAAAACAGTCCGGTTCCCATTGCCGGGGGCGAGAATATCTACGGCAAGGAGAATTTCAAAACGGCGCTGGCGAACAGATCCCTGGATATCGTACAACCGGATCTCACCAAGACGGGCGGGTTGAAGGAAACGAGAGATATCTGCAGCCTGGCAGCTTGCTGGCGCATCCCCTACGCCTTGCATATGTTTGGTAATGCGGTGGGGCTGCTCTCCACGCTTCATCTGGCAACGGCGGTTCCCGGTGGGCTGTATCAGGAAACTGACGCCAATCCAAACCCCTTGCGAGAGGAGCTGTTGAGCGAGCCGCTCAAGTTTGCGGACGGCTGTTTCTACCTGTCGGAAAAACCCGGACTCGGCGTTGAATTGAACGACGATGTGATCAGGGAATATAGCTATTCCTGAAAAATTGGTTCGGCGATCCAGGCAGGGGCATATCTTCAGGTGCTGCCAGCGACAGTGCCTGGAGATATGCCGGATTGACCCGGGGGCGGCAAAGAGCAGGCCATGATCGGACCTAGCCTCGACGAGGCGGCCAGGAGAGGATCTGGTGATAACAGAACAGCTGCAAAAGAGCAGCGCGCGAGGATTGCTGGAGGCGGTAAAACATTGGCTATTGATGGGGTATTGTTGGGTGCTGTATTGCTTGGAGTAGGTTTATCTATCGGGGTGATCAGCGGATTTTTTGGAGTTGGGGGCGCGTTTATCCTCGTTCCCACCTTGAATATACTGGGCTTGCCCATTCCGAATGCTATTGCGACAAGCCTCGCTTTTACTGTGGGTGTCTCCTCCGTTGGTGGTTACAAGCACTACCGGGCCGGGAATATCTCTTTTCCTGTTCTTGCGGGGGTCGCAATTTTCAGTTTTGTTGGAATTACCGCAGCGAAGCCTTTATTGCTGCATCTGGACAGGATCAATCTGGCCGAGAAATATGTTCAGTACACCTTCATTGCCCTGCTGTTGGTTTTCTCCATCGGGATGTATCTTGAGCAGCGGGGATGCCGTTTTTTCAAGGTCGGGGCCAGGGCCGATTCCGCCGGGAATCGGATTGCTCCGAGAGCGATGAACAACGCCGCAAGAACGGGCCTCAGGATAATCTTTATTGGCCTATTTGTCGGCGTGATGAAGGGCTTTCTCGGAATTGGCGGGGGATTCATCCTGCTGCCCTTGTTTGTAATATTGCTCCGTATGGAGGCGAAGAAGGCGGTGGGAACCAGCATTGTCGTGCTGTTCGTCTCATCGGTCTATGCGACGATCCTCTATTTTATCGCCGGGGAAGTTAAGATAATCGTTGCCCTGATCTTGATCGGTGGTTCCTTTGCCGGGGTGCAGTACGGGGTCAAGGCAGTGGAGCATATCGATGACCGGACCCTGAAATTGTTGTACTCTTACTTTTTATTCCTGGCTGCGCTGTCGATAATCTTGAAACAGATCCAGCTTGATCTGATCTCGGTGATCTATACCTTGTTGTTGATCTCGTTAACCAGCATCTATATCGTGTACCGTTATTACTTCAGGCCTGATCCGAAAACCGGAGATCAGCGGATGGTTTGAATATCGATCAGGCAGCAGGACAGCAAATTCAGGCCGTTAAAAGATTGAAAGTTTATCAGCTGGGGGTAAGGATGATGAAGGGAATTGTATTTGCCGGGCCGGGAAATGTTCAATACAAAGATGATCTGGGGGAGCCCGAACCGGAGAGTAATTGGGCCTTGATCGAGGTCTCGCATGTTGGAATTTGCGGAAGTGATCTGACCATATTCCAGGGAAAACATCCGCGGGCGCAGGCCCCCCTGGTTATGGGCCATGAATTTTCCGGCCACCTGCTAACGGAGCACCCGCAATGCCGGAAGGGTGAACTGGTCACGGTGTACCCCTACCTTTCCTGCGGTCACTGTGAACCGTGCCGGCGCGGTCAGGTTCATGTCTGCAAGGAGCTGAAGATAATCGGCATAGATCTGGACGGCGGCATGGCCGAATACGTGAAGGTCCCCGACGAGTTGGTCCGGAGCGTACCCGCCGGAGTATCCCCTTCGCTGGCCGCATTTATTGAACCTGTTGGCATCTCGGTTCATGCTGTCCGCCAGGGGGGGTACCGGCCCGGTGAAAGTGCGGCGGTTTTCGGCGCCGGTGCGATCGGTCTTTCCACCGCGATCACCTTGCGCCATTTCGGTGCCGATCAGCTGATCGTGAGCGAGGTCGATCCGGAGCGGCAGGCGCTGGCCCGGGAGCTGGGGTTTGATGTTCTCGATTCAAGAAGGGATCCTGTCAGCCAGATTCTCGATAGAACTGCCGGTGCCGGTGTGCAATTCATCTATGATTGTGCAGGGGTTCAGCCGGTTATAGATGCGATCACGGAGGCGGTAAAGATCAAGGGGTGCCTGGTCATCGTTGCCGGGTACAGGGAGCCCCCCCGGATGGATTTTCAAAAATGTATGTTCAAGGAGCTGCGCCTTCAATACGTCAGGAATTGCACCCGGGATGATTTCGAGATCGCCGGCAGGTTGATCAGAAAGAATCTGGGTTACGATAGATTGCTGAATTGCCGGCTGCCTCTGAGCAAAGCCGGGGAAGGTTTTCCTCCCCGGCGCGGGGCCTACAAGGTGCTGTTTGAAATCGAGGGGGGAGCAGGATGAGCGATTCAAAGAATATGTTCAGCCTTGCCGGTAAAAAAGCGATTGTTGTCGGCGGAGCGGGTGATCTTGGCAGATCGATGGTGGCAGCGCTTGGCGAGGCCGGAGCGCAGGTCGTGATCATCGCCCGCGGAGAGAAGGGAGAGCGGTACGCGGCTGCTCTCGAAGAGCGCGGCTTTGATATTGGCAGCGTGGCGGCAGATATTTCCGAGCGGGCTCAGGTGGATCGGTCTTTTGACAGTGCGGTGGAGCGGCTGGGCGGCAGTGTCGATATTCTGGTCAATGCGGCGGGGCTCCAGCGAAGACACCGCTGCGAGGAATTCCCGATGGATGACTGGGCGATGGTTCTGGAAGTGAACCTGACCGCACTCTGGCGGTACTGTCAGCTGGCCGGGCGCCGGATGATCCCCAGGGGAAGCGGCAAGATTATCAACATTGCCTCGATGCTGAGTTTTTTTGGCGGCTACACCGTGCCCGCCTATGCTGCCTCCAAGGGAGGGGTTGCCCAGCTGACAAAGGCGCTGGCCAACGAATGGGCTGCCAGAGGCCTTAATGTCAACGCCATTGCCCCGGGGTATATGGATACAAAGATGAACGAGAATATCGTGAACGACCCCGGGAGAAATGCAGAGATACTGGAGCGAATCCCGGCCCGGCGTTGGGGAAGGGGAGAGGATCTCAAAGGGGTTGTTGTTTTCCTGGCCGGCCCAGGCAGCGATTATATCAACGGCGCCATTATCCCCGTTGACGGGGGCTATCTCGGAAGATAGAGCGCCGGGCTGCGGTAAAAGGATGGGCCCTCCCCGATCATGGATTGTTGTTAAAAGGAGACGGGTCTTGCAGATGTACAGAGTTGGAATCAGTGATTGCGACCACGAAGCGCTGAA
>JAAZPS010000226.1 GCA_012797095.1 Bacillota bacterium
CAGAAGGGGATAGCCGAGTCCGCGGAAATCTGCGAGACGGTGCATCACGGCCAGATTCTGCTCAAGATCTTTGCCGAAACCGATTCCGGGGTCAACGATGATCCGGTCCGCCGCGATCCCCGCTGCTTTGGCCAGGCCGATCGATTCCTGGAGCTCCCGGATCACCTCGGGGACAAGATCATCATAATCTGTGGAGTTGCGGTTGTGCATCAGGCAGATGGGGACGCCGTGGGAAGCGGTGACCCCGGCAAGCTGCGGATCAGCTTTCAGACCCCAGATATCGTTGACCATCTCCACTCCCGCTTCCAGGGCCGCTCTGGCCGTGGCTGCTCTGTAGGTGTCAATGGAAAGGGGGGCGGAAAAATCGGTGCTACTTTTCAGCGCTTCGATCACCGGCATTACCCGGGAGATCTCTTCGGCTTCGCCGATGCCCCGATAGCCCGGACGGGTCGATTCCCCGCCGATATCGATGATATCGGCGCCCTCCTCGACCATCCGGTAAGCCCGCTCAACCGCTGCTGGAAGGTTGTCATATTTCCCGCCGTCGGTAAAGGAATCGGGAGTTACATTGAGGATGCCCATGATCAGCGTTCTTTTTCCCAGAGGCAGCCGGAAATGGCCCAGCTGCAGGGCACCGGCAGCTCTGCGGCGGGCCCTTCTCAGCAGGCCGAGGATAGATTCGCCACAGGCAGCGGCCTCCTTTCCGGATTGCTTCATCGCTTCTGACAATTTTTTCAACGATCTTTCCGTTCCCTGCAGCAGCATCTCTATCCCGTTACGCTCTGCCCTGCCGCCAGGGCGAAGCAAGCCGGCAGTTATTCCCAGTGCAGCGCCCTTTTCCCGAATGAGCGGCGCTGCCGCCGGAGGGACCGGGCTGAGCCTGATACTGTAACTGCGCAGCTCTGCCGGGGAGCGGATCCCCTCCCAGCGGGCCATCTCCGCTTCAGCATCAAATACGTGGTACAGCGAGGCTTTCATTGCAGCTCTCCTTTAAACACTTAATATTGCAGCTCCTTCCAGTGAGGCCTCCCCTCCAGGTGACGGCAGTCTTTTTGAGCATCACAGGAGAAACAGAGGCGGGACAGCCGGTCTGCCCTGTGCAAGGCCAGGCTCAACGGGGAACGGTGTACACCGGGGTCGGGGCGGCGGTGCTGGGCAATAGCTTTTACGATGAGCTCTTTCTCGGAAGGGGCAAACCCGGCTCGCTCCAGAATCGGTCCGGAAAGAGCGGCGCTGTGAAGGGCATGATCCCCTTCGCCCCGGTACTCCCGCCAGCGACCGATATCGTGAAGCAGGCCGGCGCTGTAGGCGATCTCTTTGGAAAGATGGCGGCACTCTTTTTCAAGCAGGAGCAGGTAAGTCAGCCGGGCAACCGTGAGCAGGTGCTCCAGATCGTGGCGGCAAAAGGCGCGCTGCTCTTCGGCAACCTTGTTTTTTTGAAGATAGAGGCGATAGTCGCCGTCGTGAAGGATTCGGTTTACCCTGTTCATATCTCCTCTTTCCGTTACTAGCTTTTCCCTTTCCCGATGAGGGTAAAGACTTCACCCCGGGAGCTGGCATTGGTGCGAAAGATTCCCCGGACCGCCGAGGTCACCGTGATCGCTCCCGGTTTTTTGATCCCGCGGATGCTCATACAGAGATGCTCCGCTTCGACGACAACGACAACTCCCTTCGGTTTCAACCCCTCCATGATCGTATCGGCGACGTTGCTGGTCAGCCTCTCCTGCAGCTGGGGGCGTCGGGCAATGATATCGGTTACGCGGATCAGTTTGCTCAACCCGACGACTCTCCCTTCCCTGGAGATATAGGCGACGTGGGCTTTGCCGTAAAAAGGGAGCAGGTGGTGTTCGCACATGGAGAAGAAGGGGATATCCCGTACCAGGATCATCTCGTCGTGATTTTCGGCGTTGAAACAGGTTCTCAGGTGTTCGCGGGGATCCCGCTTCAGACCGGCAAACACCTCTGCATACATCTTGGCGACACGCTGGGGAGTATCCCGCAGCCCTTCGCGGGCGAGGTCTTCTCCGATAGCTTCCAGAATCATCTCCGTGGCGCGTATTATTTTTTCTTGGTCGATCATAACAGATAACCTCGCTTTCAAAAAAATGATCACCGGTAAAGGAGAGCGAAAGCTGCCTCACCCTTCGGTTACAGCAATATTGTTCAGTACAATTCGACGATAAGCGGGCTTTTCCTGCCAATATATTGGCGGAATCCCCGGACGAAATATTGACGCCGGTGCCATGATTGCCCTTTTCAAAACCGGTTTCATCTGCTATATTGAAGATAATCTAACGGCGGAGATAAAAAATGCTGCTAACCGTTGATGTAGGCAATACCAATATCATGGTCGGTGTATTTGACGATCAGAAGGTCATCATCTGCTGGCGTCTCGCCACCGATTGGAACAGCACCGAGGATGAGCTGGGTATTACCATCAAAAGTCTGCTGCACCACAGCAACCTTTCATCGCAGGATATTACCGCGGTGGCGATCTCCTCGGTGGTCCCGCCGCTGATGTATTCTCTCGAGCGGATGGCCCAGAAATACTTTGCGGTGAAGCCCCTTGTGGTCGGACCCGATATGCAGACAGGGTTAAAGATCCTGCTGGATAATCCCCGGGAGCTCGGCGCTGACCGCATTGTCAACGCCCTTGCCGGGTACACTCTTTACGGCGGTCCCCTGATCATCGTCGATTTTGGAACAGCAACAACCTTCTGTGCCATCTCCGGGGAGGGTCATTATCTGGGGGGTGCCATCGCTCCCGGGATCGGCATATCGGTGGAGGTTCTTTTCGAAAAAGCGGCCAAGCTGCCCCGGGTGGAGATGATCTGCCCTCCCTCGGTGATCGGCAAAAGTACCATCGCCAGTTTGCAATCAGGTATTATCTACGGTTTTGTCGGTCAGGTTGACGGCATTGTCCAGAGGATGGCTCAAGAATTTCCCACCCCGCCCCTGGTGGTAGCGACCGGGGGTTTTGCTTCGCTGATCGCCAGGGAATCGAAGACCATTGACCGGGTCAGTCCACTTTTAACCCTGGAAGGCTTGCGGATCATCTACCGGCAGCAGCAGGAACTGGCTGATCTCTCCAAAAAAATTCAGAAACAGTAATCGATTCACCGATCACCCCCTTTTGTTCGGAACATTTAAACGGTTCCAAATTCAGGGTCAGGCAGGAATGGGGTGCCCCGAAGGAGAATACTTTCTAGGTATAGTTTTATATTGTCTTTACAGGATTAACTTTACAAAGGAGGGTTGCTGATTGAAAGATGAAATTACCAGGACTGTA
>JAAZPS010000024.1 GCA_012797095.1 Bacillota bacterium
CTGGAGCAGGATCCCGGCCTCATCGAATTCGGCGCCGGCCAACGTGTGATCATGGCCACACCGACCACCCTGATCGCCCTGTTGAAAGCGGTCGCCTACGGCTGGCGGCAGGAGCAGATCGCCGAGAACGCCCAGGAGATCAGCAATCTGGGGAAGACCCTTTACGAACGGGTCCGCATCCTGGCCGACCATTTCAGGGATATCCGGAAACATCTTGGCCGGACCGTTGACTCCTACAACCGGGCCGTGGGCTCCCTGGAAAGCCGGGTTCTGGTCTCGGCG
The DNA here is from genome assembly GCA_012797095.1 of Bacillota bacterium. Classification (GTDB taxonomy): domain Bacteria; phylum Bacillota; class Dethiobacteria; order DTU022; family DTU022; genus JAAZPQ01. The sequence continues at coordinate 283 of JAAZPS010000024.1, forward strand.
CGCAGGTTCAAGGAGCTCGGTGCAGCCGGCGGTGACGATATCGAACTGCTGGAGACGGTGGACAAAACAGCAAGACCGCTGCAGCCAAGCGAGGGTACTGTCATCCAGATGGTCAAAGAGAATCCTGACGATCCCCAGATCTGACCGCCCGAGCCGGGTTATAGGGTAAAATTGCCGAGGAGCACTACAAATAAAATCGCCATGAAGATGGCCGGCAGCAGATTGCCCACCCTGAGCCGCAGCCTGTCGGTCAGAAGATTGAGCCCGATGGCGAAGATCAGCAGTCCGCCCACCGCGGTCATCTCGGTGATCATCGCTTCGGTCAAGAAAGGTTTCACGTAGGCCGCTGCAACGGTGATCGCCCCCTGGTACAGGAAAACCGTCAGCCCGGAGAAGGCCACCCCGATCCCCATGGTCGAGGCAAAGACAGTGGCAGTCACACCGTCAATGATCGACTTGATCAACAGGGTCGTATGCCGCCCGGTAAGCCCGCTCTCCAGGGCCCCCATGATCGCCATCGCTCCCACGCTGAAGACCAGGCTGGCGGTGACAAACCCCCTGGTGAAAAGGCTGTCGCCGTTGCCGCCGAAGCGCTGCTCCAGTTTCTCCCCGAGGCTGGAGAGCCGCTCCTCGATCCGTAAAGCCTCGCCCAGCAGCCCCCCGCTGACGATACTCAGGGTCAGCACCAGGATATTTCCGCTCTGCAAGGCCATGGAAAGGCCGATCAGGATCACCACCAGACTGATCCCCTGCATGATCACCACCTTGTACTTTTCGGGAAAGCCGCCCCGCAATAGATTTCCCAGCAGAGCGCCGACAATGATTGCTGCCGCATTGATGATCGTACCGAACAAAGACTCTTCCCCTCTGCCCCTGAATTTCGTTCCATTATATCACTTTCCCGTGTTTCACGAGGCGAGAAGATCCGGCTCAGCTGCGGTTCTCCACCTCGTACGAAAGGATCGTCCCCGTGTAGGCACAGATCTCGTATTCATATTCCCTGCCGCCAGAATGGAACTCAACCTCGTAGATCTGCCGGCCCCTCTCAAAGTCAAGCTCCACCTTTAACCGCGAAACCTGCGATTCGCTCAGCCCCGCATGCTCCAGCGCAGCAGTCCCGGCCGCATCCTTACCGATAACTCTCTCTCCCTTTGCCGCCACCGCAGCTTTAGTCTCGTATTCGTAAGCGATAACCGCCCCGGTAAATGCATCGATCTCGTAGTCATATTCCGCCTCGCCGCAATAAAATTCAACCTCGTAGATCTGACGGCCTTTCTCATAGTCAAGTTCCACCTCGAGCCGCGAAATCTGCGATCTCACCAGCCCTGCATGCTGCAACGCAGCAGCCCCGGCCGCATCCCTGCCGATAACGCTGTTTCCCGAAACGGGTTGGGCTGTTGCGGAACCTTGCTCCCTGCTCGCGGAATTGTCCTTCACTTCTTGCCCGGACGAGCGGATCGCCCCGGTGCTGCCGTCGATCTCGTACCCGTATCTCCGGTTGCCCGCATAAAATTCGACTTCGTAGAGCTGTTGGCCATCCGCTTGGGCATACTCCACCTCCAACCGCGAAACCTGCGATTCGTCCAATCCTGCATGCTCCAGCGCAGCAGCCCTCGCCGCCTCCTGACCGATAACTCCGGCGCTCTCCCCGGTTTGAGCGGCCGCCTCGGCGGAAGCGGCTCCGTTCTCGCCGGCAGCGCTTCCCATCTCCGGAGACAGCCCCTCTCCCGCAACGTCACCACCGGCGCACCCGCCCGCAATCGCCAGAGAAGAAAGTAGCAGCAGCCCCACAATCAGCTTTCTCTTCATCTTTTCTGTGCACTCCTTTCGGTTATCTCAGGCCTATCTTAGCAACCGAACATTAGAATAGAATTAGAAAAGCATAAAAAAACACTTGCCCGAAGGAAGTGCTGCCGGAAAGAGGTAGGTTCTGGAGCCCCCTTTAGCCGGCGCTCTTGAAAAGTACCGTGAAGACGCTGCCCCAGCCTGGTTCGCTTTTCACCTCGATCCTGCCGCCGTGAAGCTCGACAATCTGCTTCACCATGGCCAGCCCCAGACCCAGACCCTTCCCCTTTGCTGCACTGCGCGAGCGCTCAACCCGGTAAAAGCGGTTCCAGATCTTCGGGAGCTCGTCCCCGGCAATGCCGATCCCATCATCGGCCACGCTCAGGCGGACAGTCCCACCGGCCTCGCTCAGGGAGACCCGGATCTTCCCCCTCTCCCGGCCGTAACGGTAACCGTTCCGGATCAGGTTCTCAAGCAGGCGAACGATCAGCGCTCCGTCCGCTTTCAGGAAGATCCCCGGTTGAATCTCCCCGGTCAGGGTGATCCCCCTCTCACCGCTGCCCTCCTGCTCCCGGCAAACCGAGAGCACCAGCGCACTCAGATCGATCCTCGTGAAGGAGTACGCTTCCGTCCGCTGCTCCATCCGGGTAAAGCTGAGCAGGGATTCGATCAGATGCGACATCCGGTAGCCCTGCTTCTGGATCACCCCGATGAGCTCGTAGAGCTCCTCCTTCCCGGTGACATCTTCCAGGGCATACTCGCACTGGGCCAGGATCACGCTCAGCGGTGTTCTCAACTCGTGCGAGGCATCGGAGGTGAAATGCTGCTGCAGCTCAAAGTTCGCTTCCAGACGCTCGAACATCCGGTTGAAGATCTCCGCCAGCCGCTGCAGCTCATCGCCGCTGCCGTCCACCGCGATCCGCTTGGATAGATCACCGCTTTTGCTGATCTCCTCGGCGGTCTTGCCGATCTCCTTGATCGGCTGCAGGGAGCGGCCGGCAATGAGGTAACCGCCAACCGCAGCCAGGACGATCAGCAGGGGCAACGCGATGAGAACGGCCCGGTTGACCGCAGCTGTATCGACACCGCCGCCCCTCTCCGGGACGATACCCCGGAGCCAGATACTTTTGCTCCTGCTCACCGGGAGCAGCCGATCATAGAGCAGGTAGGGCTCCAGCCCCACCTGCACCTGACGGATCGCCCCATCCCGAAACGGCTCCCTTTCCAGCATCCCGTCGGGAGAGTAGCCGGTGATCTTGCTCCCATCCTGATCAAAGATCAGACAGTGGATCCCATCCTTGAAGGAGACAAAATCGTCGTCGATCTCCAGCTCGCCGTCATCGAGCTCGATCTCCCGCGAATTTTTATCGACCAGCCCGGTCAGCTTGCCCCTCAACTCCTGTGATGCGGTGGAGCTGGTAAAAAAAGCGATGAAGGCAAAGACCACCGCCGAGAGAAGGATCATGAAGGTGGTGAACCACAGGGTTATCTTCAGCTTGATCGTCAATTTCTTTACTCTCCTGCCTTCAGACGATAGCCGATGCCGCGCACGGTCTGGATCAGCTTTACCGGATGGCCCTCATCGATCTTTTTGCGCAGATAGGCAATATAGACGTCGACCACGTTGGTCCCGCCCTCGTAATCATAATCCCACACATTATCCTCGATCTTCCGGCGGGAAAGGATCTTCTCCTTGTTGCGCAGCAGGTACTCCAGAAGGGCATATTCCTTCGCCGTCAAGGCGATCTCCCGACCGGCCCGTTTGACGATACGGGTCTCCGCGTCGAGTGTCAGATCGGCGATGGTATAGCAGTTGGTCGGGTTGCCCACGGCTGCCCGCGTGACCGCGCGGATCCGGGCAACAAGCTCAGCGAAGGAGAAGGGCTTGACCATATAATCATTTGCCCCCAGATCAAGCCCCTTGACCCTGTCGGCGATCGTATCCCGGGCTGTCAAAAAGATTACCGGGGTCATCTTCCCTGCTGCCCGCAGCCTCCGGACCGTTTCCAGGCCGTCCATCTCCGGCATCATGATATCGAGAACGGCAGCATCGTAGGGCACCGCTTCCAGATAGTCCAGCGCCTCCCGGCCGTCGAAGCAGCGGTCAACAGCATACCCTTCCGCCCTCAACTTCCTGACAATAACTTCGTTCAGATCAAGATCATCCTCGGCCACCAGTATCCGCACAGCTGCTCCCCCCTCCCATAATTATAGCAAAGATAATCTGAAAAGTACTGGCGCAGCTCCTGATCGCAAGGCATCGGCTGACCGGCGCCAGGATCAGGCTGCATTCAAGTTACGATCCCTGCCCAAGCTGGCAAAGTATCGAACAATGCGCCATTTAACGAAACACAATTCCAAGGAGCTACCAGGATCTTTGCAGCACCGATTCACCATCTGCACCCTTTCAGAATATACAAAGTAATGTTATAATATTGATGTTGAATACATCAAGGAAATATCGCTTCTATTTGCCCAAGTAAAGTACCCTGCCTGTACCACTGAGAGTATTACATCCAAAACTACTGCATAAAAGATCTTTGCAGCGCCCCGGAACCGCTCCGCCCGATCGGTGATCAGTGCCGACCCTGTAGGCCGCACCTGTTCACCGGTTTGAACGTTACGTCCGGGATCTCCCGGGGGAGGAATTGCAATGACTGAACCGAAAAAGAAGACGGCGGTGATCACCGGTGCTGCTTCCGGATTGGGCCGGGCGATGAGCCTGGTCCTGGCCGAACAGGGTTGGGAGATCGGCATGGTTGATCTCGATGAGGCCGGCGCCCGGGAAACACTGGAGCTGGCCCAGAAAAAAGGCGGCCGCGGGAAAGTCTACCCCCTGGATCTATCCAGCGAGAAGGATATGGCGCGGATGGCCGCTCACTTTTTCGAAAGCTGGGACCGCATCGACCTGCTGGTGAACAATGCAGGGGTAGCGGTGGCCGGTATTGTTGGAGATATTAGTCCCAAGAATTGGCAATGGCAGCTGCAGAACAACCTCTGGTCTGTTATTTACGGGTGCCACAGTTTTATCCCATGGATGAAGCGCCGGGGCGGCGGAAGAATTATCAATATCGCCTCGGGAGCCGGAGTTGTCTCTTTTCCTGAAATGGCTCCCTACAATGTGACCAAGGCAGGGGTGATCTCACTTTCGGAAACCCTGCACGCCGAGCTGGCCCCCGAAGGTATCGGCGTAACGGTGGTCTGCCCTCTTTTCTTCAAAACAAACCTGATCGATACCTTCAGGTTTACCCACGAGTTCCAGAAGGAATTCTTTGAGGCTAATTTTGCCGGTGCCCGCATCACCTCCGAGCGAGTAGCCAGGTTGGCCTTGCGGGCCGCCGGCAAAAATAAACTATACTGTTTTCCACAGCTGTCTTCCAAGATATTCTGGTTGTTCAAGCGCCTTTTCCCCGGTTTCTTTCACCGGATCCTGGCTTCGATCTACCACCGGAAATGGGGCAAACCGTTATTCTTGTGGATGGCCCGCCGCGGCCTGTTTTAGAATTTTCAAGGGAAGGCCCCCCGGAGAACCGGGGGAAGTGGCATTGAACTGGTTGAGCAAACGAATTCGCCTGCTCGCTCGACCGATCCAACCGATCATTTTATGAAGGAGGATTGCCATGAGAGAATCGATCACCGGAGCCGAACTGCTGGCCCGCAGCATCGCTGCGGAGGGCATCGAGCTGGTAACAACGGTTCCGACTCCCCGCCTGCGGCCCTTGCTGGATGCATTCAGGGGGATCGAGGCGGTGCAGCTGGTGGAAGCCCGCAACGAGACCGCTGCAGCCGGAATCGCCGACGGTTATATCCGCTGTTCACGCCGCCGCGCTGCTGTCCTCACGGACGGTTACGGGCGAGCCCTTTCCCAGATGAGCGGGGTGACCAACGCCTGGGCGGACAAGATACCCCTTTTTGCCCTGGCCCTTTGCGACGATCGGGAGCCGGATCACAACAAGGGTGTTGACCGTTACCGTTTCGATCAGGGTGCGGCCTTTCAGGCCGTCACCCGCCACCGGATCCGGCTCGATCATCCGGAAAGGATACCGGCTGCGATCAAAAAATCCGCCCGGGATACCGCCGGCGGTCGCATGGGCCCCGCCTATATCGAGATCCCCGCCGGCATCCTGGATCGCACCATCCCTTACCGGAAAGAGCTTCTACCGCCTTCCGGCGACCCGCTGGCCAAGCCCCTGGAACCGGCGCGCCTGGCCGGAGATCCTCTTTCCATCGAGAAAGCTATCTTTTTGATCAAAAAAGCTCGCCGCCCCCTTCTTTTTTGCGGTGCCGGGGTCAAAGCTTCATCCGCGGTCAAGGAGGTGCTCGAGCTTATCGAAGAGCAGCAGATCCCCGCAGCCATGACCATGGCGGGGATGGGCGCCATACCGGTCAGCCATCCTCTCAGCCTGGGTGGTCCCAGTTACGCTGCCGGCGAGGTATTCCATGTTGCGATCAAGAAAGCCGATCTGGTCCTCGCCCTGGGAACTTCCTTTGGCGGGTTGGAGGGTTTTGGCCTGCCACCTCTGTGGTCCAAAAAGATCTGTTTCATCCATGTGGATCTAGACCCTTTGCAGCTGGGGCTCAATGTATTGCCCGAAGTCTCCATCCGGGGAGATATCAAAACCGTTGTTTCCCGGCTGAGAC
>JAAZPS010000227.1 GCA_012797095.1 Bacillota bacterium
GGCAAATCTTGTTTCAACCGGGTTTCATACTCTGTTTCCACCCGTCCGTGAGACCTCCCCGGGTAAGAGCGCAGTCTTTCCTTCCATCTACCTGCCACATTTACACCATAGGCTTCCGGATAGTTTAGGGCTTCAGTTTGTAAGGCAACCTTACCCAGCCTACAATGCCTGATGTGATTCCTGTTCGTCAGGCCAGAAGTTTGCCGCCGGCTTCCTTCAGATTCCACCTCGCAATGGACACCCTTGCCCTTGGCTATGTGCTTGGCACTACCAACCCGCACTCGGGACTTGCACCCGTTAGACTGCACCCATGCCGGGCGCACCCTGAAACAAACCCGCCTTGAAGGGCGGGTTTGTGTTATCCTTGCTTTTTTAGCTACTAGCCCCCGCATCTGCGCGGTAAAACCCCGGGAAACAATCATTCCCGGCTCCATTGCCTGATTCAAAAATTCCTCGATCCGGCCGATCTACAGTTGATCGTTCGACAAAGACCGGGATATTCCTTTCCGGGCCGGAGTCTGGCGTAGCCAAAAATTAACTGAAAGCAGAACCCTCTTCCCGGCAATAGAGGTTTCTGGTGAAGTGGATCTCCTTTTCAAAGTTCCTGTATTCCCTGGCCGCCTGCTGCTGTGCTTTTCTTCTGTAATGATTCATTTCTTCAAAATTATCCTTCACCAAAGCAATGATCGCAGCGTCCAGCTTATGATCAAGGCCCATTCTCTCCACAACCCGGATTGCTCTGTCATCTTCCATTCCCCTGCGGTAGGGCCTGTCTTCAGTGATCGCGGTAAACACATCGGCTATTGCCATGATCCTGGATCCTTCCTTCAGAGCCTTGCCCTTTACCCGGAAAGGATACCCGCTGCCGTCCAGACGTTCGTGATGCAGGGAACCATATTCATTGATCTTTTCCAGACCGCTCACTTTATCCAGAAGATAGTAACCGTGGTAGGCGTGCGCCTTCATGATATTGTACTCTGCCCTGGTCAGTTTGCCCGGTTTTTCAAGAATATGATTCCGAATGGCCAGCTTACCCAGATCATGCAAGTTTCCAGCAATGGCCATCTTCTGACAATCCATTTCCGGCCAGCTCATCTTGCGGGCTATGGTTTCGGCAACTGCACCCACACCGCTGCTGTGCACCGCGGTGAATCTGCTTCTGAAATCGATCACCTTGGCAAACACCCTGGTAACCTCGAAAAGCTCTTTCAGACCCAACCGCCTGTCAAATTTACTCCAGATTGTTTTCAATCTGCTGTCAAGATCCGGTGATACCAGATCCATCCAGAAGGCTTCCGTTTTGCTGATCGATTCGAAGGCTTCCACAAAGCGGGGATTAAACCTGCTGTTGGCCTGACCTTTGATCTTTTTGTAGATATCCTCAACCTGATTCAAAGCCCCGGCGCTTTTATCGATGGAGACAGCTACCCGATCTGCCAGGTAGAGGATATGGCTTTCCGGATGGACCGGCTCATCCCGGCAAGCGCTGCCCTCTCCATATTCCCAGGGCCGGTGGTGATGCTTGATTATTTCACCGACTTTTTCGAAAATATTCAGATCCCGCAGCAAAACGTAACCGCCGATGGTGTGGATGTAGGGCTCCTCTTCCTCGAAATCGAGAAGCTCGATCCTTTCGCTAAGATCCAGAGCCCCGACATCATGCATCAGCCCGGCGGTGATCAGATCGGCCAGCCTTTCGCGAGGGTAATTCAGCGCTTCGGCTATTCTGTAGGAGATATAGGTCACCTGTTTATGGTGATTGTTCAGCACGGGAGAGATCAGATCGACAGCATCCGACAGGGCGGAGACCAATTCCGAAAAAGAGATCTTCAGATCATCCGGGTTCAATGACCACACCCGCTCTCCTTAATTCTCAACGAATAGACCGTGGAGCATCCGGCCGGAACAGCGCTTATCCCTCGATGAAGTGCACTTTCAGCTCGAGTTCGCCGAGTTTTTCTGCGCCGTCTTTCCCGATCAGCACGGGGTATTCCAGCATCATCCCGCCCACCCCTGGCCGGTAAAGATGGGCTCCCAGGGCGATGGTCATCCCCTCCCTGAATTCACCTGGTGAAACAGGGGTGATATTCGGCTCCGTCCGGGCGCAAACCCCCAAACCATGCCCAAAGCTGGGTACGGCATATTCCATCAGATCGTAACTGCCATAAATCGACATCCCCGCGGCGGCGACCTCCGCAATGCTCTCTCCCGGTCTGATCGCCCTGAAAACCGTATCAACCGCCCGCTCCCAGCATTCGATCAATTTTTTCTGATCATCATCCGGTTTGCCGATAAAAACAGGAATGCTGTTATCGCCCATGTACAGATCGATCATCGGGTGCACATCCAGAATGATGAATTCATTGTTGCAAATCTTTCTTTCAGTTGCCTGCCGGGTGACATCGTAAGCGTAAGCCGTCCGCTCGCCGGAACCTACCTCGGTACCGCCCGTTCCGGACCAGGACCAGAAGCTGCCCTTGCGGCGTATCGCCGCTTCCATGATCCCGGCCAGATAATTCTCGGTGACCCCCACCTGGACAGCCTCGTAGCCGCAGCGCCAGCCGTAATCGCCGGCCAGGGCTGCCGCCCGCATCCGCTCGATCTCGGCCTCATCCTTGATCAACATCACCTCGTCCAGACAGGCGACCCCATTTTTGATCGTTGCCCGGGGAAATGTTTCACGCATCTGCAGATACTCCGCTGCCGTCAGCATCCCCGGTGCCAGCAGGGCGTTATTGCCCGGGTGAACCAGATCCATTCCGATATTTCCCCCGGAGATGCCCAGTTCATCAAGTACATTTTTCAATGTATCGAACATATCAGCAAGAAAATAAAGATCCATCTTTATCGCAGGACCCTCCACCTTGACCCTTTCGGCATCGCCCATCCAGTAGATCAAGCGGCACTCTCCCCTGGAGGTGACCACGACAGCCCCCCGCCAGGGCATAAAGGTGCCCCCAAGATAATGCAGCGCTGCCATCCGCGTACCAATATAGGCATCTAGGCCTGCCTCGTCCACCTTCCGGGCAACTGCCAGACGTCTTTTTTCAAAATCGATCGGTAACATTGGCCAGTCCCACCTTCCCATGATCGATGCTGCCGCTGGGAAAACTTCTCTGTACTGGTCAGCATACACCAGCCTGCTCTTTTCGGCAACCTTCGCTCTATTCGTAGCCGGCGAATACGCGATCGAACCGCTCCAGCGCCTCATCTGCTATCCCGATCGTATCCAGGCTGATAAAGGTTTTATTGCCGCCGGCGATGATCAATCCCTCCGCAGCCAGGGCCATGGCGAATTCTTTCATATTCTGATCGGCACTGGCGAGAAGGTCGAACATATTCTCCATGATCTGATCATCGTCGATATGGCTGGTCAGGTGCTGCATACCGCAGAGATCGATATGCAAAATGGAGTGCTGGTTGTAGATCGCTGCCGGAATCGCATATCTGTCTGCCAGGGCCGCTATTTCCCGGGTAATGTTATCCGCCGCAGTTTTCAACTTTGCATGGGCCCCGGTACGCTCCAGCTCACAGATGGTGGTGTAGCCGGCCACGCAGCTGATCGGGTTGGCCGTCAGGGTACCGCCAACCATCACATTGTTGCCGACGGTAGCAATGCCCGAGGAGAGCAGCCCCATGATCTCGCTTCTTCCGCCAATGGCCCCGGCTCCGGGGAAACCGCCGGCAATGCTTTTGCCGAACATGGTCAGATCCGGTCTGACGCCGTAAAATTCCTGGGCACCGCCGAAGCCGAGGCGGAAACCGGTGACCACCTCATCATAGATCAGGAGGGCGCCGTAGCGGTCGCAAAGCTCCCGGGCCCGCTGATGAAATTCTTTTTTGATCGGTAGAGCACCGCTGTCCTGACCGATCGGTTCCATCAGGAAGGCTGCCATACCGCCCTGCTGCTCATTTTCGGCGAAGCGCTGCTCCAGCTCCCCCAGATCATTGGGGTATACCGAGCTTATCTGGGCCAGGCATTCATCGGGAACGCCGGCGGCAAACATATTCCGCGTATTCACGGAACGCATATCATAGAGCAGCTGGTCGCTCCAGCCGTGGTAGCAGCCGTTTATCTTGAGGATCTTGCTTTTTCCGGTGAAGGCGCGGGCCAGGCGGATGGCGATCATGGCTGCCTCTGTCCCGCTGGCCAGCATTCTGAAAAGATCGACCGAGGGATAATATTGCTTGACCTTCTTCGCCAGATCCACCTCGAATTCGCCAAAGAGACCGGTCAGATTACCGGTGCTGTTCAGGGTCTTGATCACCGCATCCCGGACCGGCCTGTAATTGTTGCCGAGAATGGTCGGGCCGCCCGCCTGCAAAAAATCGATATAGCGATTGCCGTCAATATCGTAAAGATAGGCACCCTCGGCCCTGACGCAGTTCAGCCCAAAAGGATGATTGTTGGCCAGATTATGTTGAATCCCGCCGGGGATATGTTCCCTGGCAGCCTCGATGGAGGCCCGGGAGCCGGCGCACCTGCTCTCAAAGTACTCCAGGTAACGGTTCCTTGCTTCCTCGCTTAACGTTTTAGGCCGCAGCAGCAGCTCCTTGCTCTTCTCATGGATCCCCTCGAAATCGAAACCGTCAAAATAAGAACCCATCTTTCTCTCCCCCTTGTTTTTGCTGATTATTGACCATTTAAACTGGTGTAAAGATCTTTCAGCGATTCGTAGGATCGTTTGAAGGCCTCGAAAAGGCGATCATAGCGCACGCTCGACTGCTTGCGGGGATTGAATATTTTTTCCTCCTTGATATAGCCGTCCAGCACCTGGAAATCTTTCACCTTGCCCAATCCGATATCGACGCAGGTGGCAAGACCGATATTCCCGGCAAAGCGGGCGTGGGCCAGCCTGATAATAGTTTCATCCATCACATCGGCAATGATCTGCAAATGGCTGTCGCTCTGAGCGGCACCGCCGATTGCCCGGATGAAATTCACGTTCCACCGGCCCTCCTTTTGCAATTTCTCCTTGATCCAGCGATAGTTGAAGGCGATCCCCTCCATCACTGCCCGGGCGATATGCGCCCGGGTCACCGTGAAATCCAGGTTCAGCAGCGTACCCCGGATATGGGGATCATCAACAGGTGCCTCTTCCCCAAAAAGATAGGGCAGGAACAGCAGATCCCTGGGATCATCCGCCACGCTGAGCACATCCCCGGCGATCAAGGTATATCTCTCTTCTTTTTCCGCTTCATCCCTGTAGAACTCTCTGATCAGATAATCGATGCTCGTTCCGACAGAGTTTGTACAGAAATATTCATACCCTATTCCGGGGATAGCGGAGGGGAGTTGGGTAAAGCTCGGGGCATTGTCATCGATAGGCGTTGTCAGGGCCAGCCAACCACTGGAACCCATATAGATATGCGCATCACCCGGGCGAATACAACCTGTCCCCAGATGGGCATTGGCGTTGTCGGAACAACCGGCAAATACAGGCGTGTCCGGTGCAAAACCGACCGCCCTGGCAAAAGCAGTATCGGTATAGCCGACAAGATCAAAGGAGTTGAGAATACGATCGGATAGCAGCGCCGGATCGATATCGACCGTCTCCAGGAAAAACTGATTCCATTCCCTGGAGATGGGGAAGATAAAACCGGTGGCAAAGGCGGCGGTCAGATCGAAAGCGGTTTTCCCGGTCAGCTGGAGGTAGAAAAATCCAGAAACATCCACCAGGTACTTTGCCTGCGTGACCACCTCCGGCCTTTTCTCCATGAACCAGGCAACCTTAGCTGCGACGCGTTTGCCGGTCGCCCACCCAGCGAGACCGACGCGTTCATTCAATCGTCCAGCCTGCTCGTGCGCGCGGCTGTCCAGCCAGGTTACACAATCGCACAGCGCATTTCCATCGGCATCGGCAAAGATCAGGGTGCTCGACGTCTGCGAGATAACCACCCCCTCGATATCCCTGCCGGTAAGGCGCATCTCCCGCAACAACCGCCCGGTCACCTTGCGAAAACTCGAAAGATAGTCTTCCACCTTCTGCTCGGCAAAACCGGGCGCCGGCGTGAAGAGAGGATAGGGTTCACTGGCGACAGCCACAGGCTCGTGTTCAGCATCGAGCACCGCTCCCTTGACACTGCCGGTTCCAAAATCATAGGTAATGGAATATCTCCCCATACGTTTTCTCCTTTCCGGTTCTGTTACAACGGTCTGGTCAGCGGCAGCATATAGTTTTTCAGACACTCAGAGATGGCATCGCAGATAAAGATCTCGGGCAGCATACTTTCGGGAGATGCTGCCCGCCTGGCAACCTTGATCAGATCGGTCATTATGTTCAGTTTGCTGACACCATACTGGGCGCTCTTTTTGAGCAGTTCGATCCCTGTACCCGAACCTCCATGCAACACCAGCGGTATATCCACCAGCAGATAGATCCGTTTGAGCCTCTCAAAATCAAGGCGCGGTTCTCCACGGTAGGCACCGTGAATCGTACCCACAGAGACAGCCAGCGAATCAACACCGGTTAACCGCACAAATTCGGCCGCCTCCTCCGGTACAGTCAGGTTGCCCTGAACCGCATCATTTCCCATTATTTCACAGGAGCTGCCACCCACATGTCCCAATTCTGCCTCCACGGTAACGCCGCAAGCATGAGCCACTTTCACGATCTCCTGGGTCGCCTCCACATTCTCGGCAAACGGAAGCTCCGAAGAATCAAGCATTATCGATGAAAAGCCGGCGTGGATAGCCCGGTAAACTGTTTTGACGCTGTGGGCGTGATCGAGATGCAGCGCAATGGGAACATGGGTCTTGCCCGCCGCACAGCGGACATAGTCGCAGATCCGCTCCTGACCGGCAATCGGTTCCGGGGCCCCCTCCCACAGCATCAGTATCAGGGGCATATTCAGCTCCGTGGCCGCGTCAATAAATGTGCTGGCACTGTTCAGGCTCCAGCAACTTGCACCGATGACCAGATAATGTTCCCGGCGTGCTTTCTCAAGCATCTCTCCGGTGTTTACATACATATCAGTTTTCCTCCTTAGCTCAAACGTCTCTTGGAGCGCTCCCAATGTCGATCGGGATCCCCCTTCCCATATAGTACCAATGCTTCTTTTGTCCGGTCAAATCGCAATGAGCGAAACTCGCTCATTTCTGCCAAGTTTCTGACCATTTTTCGCTCACGCAGTATAATTTCGCTCAGATCTCGTTTTCGTTACGATAAGGATTGTTGGTAAGCGGAATCCGGGAGCAGTATGACAGAAAACCCGTGGACAGTAACAAGGCTTTGGCGGCAATCCGATGATCTGCCCGGGCAGGCGGTTTGGGGAACAGCGGTGACCGTCAAACTCGCACCAGATCGATCCCCTGCTGGAGGAATGATTGTGCTTTCTTTTCCGGCAAACCATCGTCGGTAATGATCATCCTGGCAAAGGTACAGGGAGCATAGGAGACCAACGATCTTTGGGAAAATTTTGTGGAATGAGCCATCACCACCACGCATCGGGAATGGGAGAAAAGATCGTAGTAGTGGATCGCCTCCGGATCATAGGTCATCAGGCCGTCGCCAAGGGAGATCCCTTCACAGCTGACGAAGCAGTAATCAAAATTCATCTTTCTGATAAAGGGCTCGGATAGTCGGCCGTAAACGCATTTCTTGGAAGGATGGTAGATCCCGCCGAGGAGCGAAACCTCGCAGAGTGTCCCCAGAAGATCAAGGATCAGGAGAAAGTTGGTGAAAACATGCAGATTTTTAAGTTTTCCACTTCTGATCCGATCGGCGATGGCAGCAGCACACCTCAAAACGGTGGAACCGGTCTCGAAAAACAGGTAATCGCCGTTCTGCGGCAGGGCGGCAGCGTAGCGGGCGATGCGATTTTTCTCGCAGTAGCCGTCGTCGATCGCTTTTTTGAAATCGTAGTGATCGTTGGGGGGCTCAAGTTTGCTGATCGCTCCATGAGAACGAAACACTTTCTCTTCCTCGGCCAGCTGATTGCACAGCCGTCTGGCTGTTGCCGGAGAGATCTCGAACCTGCTGCTGATCTCGCTCACTGTGAGGCGCTCTCTGTCTGCCAGCAGCAGCACCTTTTCTTTACGCAGTTCAACCTTACGCATAGCGCTCTCCCTCCAGATCATGAGCTGCTGATTCATCTGCGCGGTCTACACCTTTTTACAGTTAACAGTCCCAGGGTAATTGTGAACAAAGGAGGTGGTCCGAGTAAAGTTGCAGTATTGCTGTATTTACAATATTTTACCACCATTTCTTCAAGTAGTCAATCAGTTTGAATTTCCTTTCAGTAATTTCTGATATTTCAACAGTTTCTGCCCGGCCCAATCGCTTTTCTTCCGATTACGCCAGCAACTATTATCAACTTGAATGGAAATGATGCCAGATCCCTTTTATTGACAAAGGGATCTGGCAGAAGATATCTTGGGCAGCTGGCTCCGATAAAAGCGCCGCCCGGTCAGGGAAGTTTGACAAATGAGCCGACGGCGGTAAGCAGGTAAGCGGCGATGACTATTGCTTGAAACAGGGGACCGCCCCAGATGCCCATATTCCAGTCGTCGATGCCAAGGGAGGCCTTGTGCCTTCGGGAACTCCGGAAAGCTGGGATCAATGCTACCGCCACACATACGGCGATACCGCCCCCGACGAGACGCATCAGTTCCAGAAAGGTGCCCAGTCCGGCCATGGCGATAGCCAGTGTCGGCAGGGTTGCCACCAGCCAGGACAGCCGCTCCGACCAGTCCAGCCGTTCCTTGATAATAACCACCAGGGCATAGGAAGCAGACCAGTAGGTCGTCAGTATGGCCAGCAACATGAATATGGAGCCAACAATTCTGGACCACCCACCGATTGCCTTGGTCCAGCCGATGATCGCCACTTCGGTCACTTCCGTGGAGACGGATAGAGTAAAAAAGATAAACGTTATAATAAAGATCAGATTCAAGCCCATCCCCAGCATGACCGCCCGGGGAATCAGCTTCTTGTTCCAGGAAAGCCCTTCCACCGCCTGGGGGACAGAGAAATAGGCAGAAAAACTGAACATGACCATCCCAAAAAGGGCCAGCGTGCTGTTGCCCACCGGGCCAACCCAGGGGATCGCCTTGAAAGACAGCGTGCAGGAACCGGCAGCGAGAAGCAGCAGGATGACGGTAAGAGCCCCAATGGCGTATTTTTCGCTGATGCCCAGCACCTTCAAACCGAAAGCAACAACGCCCGCTGCAAGCAGGTAGAAGACCATCTCCGAGACCCACAGGGGCCAACCGGTCAGCTCGACCAGTATTTCACCGGCCCCGACGATATAAGCGGCCTGGCTGGAAAAAAGGATCAGCGCCAGCAGGGTGAAAAACAACCAGACCCACACTTTCTCGTACCGCCCCTTGAACAGATATTTGCGAAACAGCTCCACCACCTGGACGCCCTGTTCTTCACCGGTGCAAAGTTCGGCGATCATCAGATGCATCAGCAGAGAAAAGAGGTACGCCGCAACCAGAATAATGATAATCGATGCAGCACCATTCAGCGAAGCCAGGAAGGGTACCGCCAGAATGCCGCCGCCTACTCCATACCCGGTAATGATTGAACTTGCTTCAAATAAGGTCAGATTTTTTTTCGCTGCCACAGCAGAACGTCTCCTCCTTTTCTCTCCATCGGGTTCGATCCTCCTTAAAAATTCCGGATCTGCCTGACAATCTCCTGCCTGAAAGGACAATAATGCGCTTCAATATCGAAGCAAAGCCCACCGCCGATCCCTGCGGCGGGTCACCGGCAGCCAAGATCAATATTGGTAATTATCCGTTAACCGTACATATTTCATCACAGATTATACAAGGGCACGGCGAAAAGCATTAAAGACGCAAAAATCATCATCTTGGAATTTTTAACCCGGGTGTATTGACAATCTAGCACAAAGATTGGTATAATTCTGAATGCAGTATCTGTTTTTACGGCGGGATAGAGGGGATCTCGGGCACCGCTCACCCGCCGGATTTAAATCCAATGAAGGGAGATTGAGATGAAAGCGGAAAATGTGAAGAGAATTGCCGTAATCGGAGCGGGTGATATGGGACACGGTATCGCCACCGCCTTCCTGCTGGGCGGTTTTGCCGTCACCATGAGGGATATCAAGCAGGAATTTGTGGACAAAGGTGTAGCCGGTATCAAAAGCAGTCTGGATCGGTTCAAGGATAGGGGCAAGATAACCCCGGAAGCATATGATGACGCGCTGTCCCGTCTAAAAACTGCTGTTGAACTTGACGAAGCGGTCAAAGATGCAGACTTTGTCATTGAAGCGGTCCCGGAGAATCTGGAGTTGAAACAGAGTGTCTTTACCGATCTGGACAAATTTGCACCCAAAAATGCAATCCTGGCCACCAACACCTCCAATATCAGTGTTACCGATATCGCTTCTGCCACCGGCAGGGCGGACAAGGTGATCGGTTATCATTTTTTCAATCCCGCCGTCCTGATGAAGCTGGTCGAGGTGATCAAGGGTGATCAGAGCAGCGACGAGTCTGCCCAGGTGGGCTACGATCTTGCCAAAAAAATCGGGAAGGTGCCGGTGATCGTTCAGAAAGACTCCCCCGGTTTTATCTACAATCGGGTTAACGAGCCGACGCTGCTTCTGCTTTCCAAGATCCTTGAAGCCGGGAGCCCCTCTCCGGAGGAATTTGACGCTGCTTTCAAACCGATCATGCCGATGGCACCCTTCGAGTTGATGGATTATGTCGGCATCGATATCGCCGTGCACGGGCTTAACTATTTTGCCGAAGTTGTATCCGAAGATTACAAGCCCTCGGACGCCCTGAATGCGTATCTGGAATCCGGAAATCTGGGCAAGAAAACTGGAAAGGGTTTTTATGACTGGTCCGCAGGTAGACCGAACATAGATCTTTCCAAGGCCACCAGCGAATTCGATCCCAATCATCTGATCGCCCTGCAGGTCAACGAAGCGACAAAACTGCTGGAGGAAGGGGTTGCCGCCGATGCCGGGCAGGTCGATCTGGCCATGGCCAATGGCGGCGGGGCGCCCATCGGACCATTTGCCCTGGCAGATGGGATCGGTTACCCGACCCTTCTGGAAAAGCTGGAGGAAGTACACAGCAAATTCCCGCTGGATATTTTCAAGCCGACCAAGATGATGAAAGAAAAAGCCGAATAAAGTATCGGCATAAGCGGAACCGTCTACTTTTCCCTGGTGTTAACCCGGTCGGGTTAACACCAGGGATTTATTGTTCCAACGGTATGATGAACATGGCGATAAAATAAAAGATGAGTGCGGTGCCCGCGGTGAATAAAGTCAGCAGAAGATAGAGTAAACGCACCACGGTGGGATCAAGACCAAGATATTCGGCAAAACCGCCGCAGATCCCGGAAATCATTGAATTGGACCGGGAACGGTACAGTTTTTTCGGCTCCATTAAATCTGACCTCCTTCCAATCCCAAAATGAGGCTCACCCGGATAACAGTGCCTGGAAGCTTCGCCCAGGGGCAGCGCTGGCCGCCTTCCCCAGGTTTCCCGGCCCCGGAGAAACGGACCTTTCCAGGAAAGCGGTGCGGCCCGCTATCCTTCCCTTTGAAACCAGTATAGCAATTCGCGGTAACAGACGTCAACCCGCCGCGCTCACTCACTTGCAGTCTTACCGAAGGCGGATCGGCTCGCTGTTTCTCCAGCCGAATCACTGACCCGAGCTCAAGTTAAGGGACTTTGCTGCATCTTCTGCGGAGATCGATCCAGCCTCCGGATCACGACATAACGACCGATCTGTTACTGTGACATAAGTACCTTGTCCTCTCCCACATAGGTGACATTTTATCAAAGTAATTA
>JAAZPS010000228.1 GCA_012797095.1 Bacillota bacterium
CGGTGTTAGGAGAAGCTGGTACTCACCTGGGTCGATCTGAAGGATCTCCCGGTACCGGTAGCCAAGAATTCTGCCGCCGGGGATCAAAACCTCAATTTCCTCCGGATAGAGTCGAACCAGGGTCTCTTCATGAACGGGAGAGAACCCGCCATCAGTGAAAATAGAGAAACCGGCGGGGCACTCCAGGATCGCTTTCTTACCTTCCCCGTGTTCCATAACCGCTCACCCCCCGGGCATAGTGACTTTCAGTCTATAGACAGGTTGATTACCATGAGTATTTAAGACTTCAATAAAGACGTAAAATATCCTGCAAAGGGGACAATGTTTTGGGGCCGGCGGGGGTTTTCGGCGGGAGCGGCGGCTTGATTTTTATATTAATATCTTCCATTAATGGCGAAAAAAATAAACCAATATATTAAAGCAAAAAAAGAATGCGAATTCTTCTATGAATTCGCATGAGAATTAAGGCATGATTTAAGGGGTATGCACTTCGCCAAGAAACCCGTTACTTTGAAGTGCCCCCTTCATTTTTCATTATTAGTTGTCAATAGTTACTATTTTGTGTACACCCCATGCACGATAATAGTATTATCTGGTTTAAGTTCTGGAGTGATTTCTTTTCCGATGAAAGCATCAATAACCTGAGCATCAGATGGTGCAATCATAAACCGTATAAGCCTACCGGATTTTTTTATTTCAGCTTGTAGCACCTCAGTTGGTTCCCCGCCATATAGTAAAGACCATAGTTCAGTTTCCAAATAACCACCTTCATGATCACCAAAGGGACATACGTCATCTCCTACATTTTCAAACCCAGGGAATTCACTGTAAAATTGAACCACATCATCAATTGAAGCATCAGTGGCATAAACTTCATAAACAGCCGCACTGAAAAAAGACTCATCAACTAACTTTGCACCTGGATAAACAGGGGTGTCAGACCTGGGAGCATCACCAGATAATTCTTGCTTAGTTTCAGGCTCTTCAGTATTCAAGTCATCATCCAAATCTGCATCCGGTTCTGAATTCCCGCATCCCACAGACAAAAACATTAATAACATAAGTGCAGCGAAAACAACTACTAAGTTAAATGCGCGGTATTTACTGCCGATATTCATTTTGTTACCCCCTATATTTTAACTGGAAACACTTGATTGCCAAAGGGCGTCCCCTTTGAGAGACTTAACTTAGGTTGGTCAGGATCCGCTTACACCCCCTGTAGCTGCTTTTCAGCATGATCCACCGGAGGAATTAGCCACGGTTGGATTGTTTATATTGATTCCGTCGGCAGCGGCAACGAAACCCTGGCCTTAGACGAGCTCGTCCGAGCCTACTGTTCAATAGTGACAATCTGCGTATTGATGGTTTATCTTGATTTATTAATTCTACCGATATAGGAAAGTTCCTGCTAAATTAAAGTGTTTACATCCAAGTCTCGGCTTTATAATAAGTGCTGGCACCTCGAAAAATTCTATTTGGCATCCGAATAAACTTATGCCAGTAAACTACAAAACCCTATTTTAAAAGCACAACCTTATTCGAGCGCACCATACTCTTTAAGGAGAGTGACGATATTGTGATTTTCATATTCATATGCAATTGACAGAGGCGTTTCATCGTAATTAGATTTGGCATCAATATCAGCACCTGCTTCAAGAAGAGCACGCACCATTTCTAATTGTTCATCAAAATTTTTGCATGCCCACATCAGGGCAGTTAATCCATCTTTATCTGCGCCGAAGTTGGGATCCGCTCCCGCTTCAAGAAGGATTTCAACCATGTCTGTATGACCCCATGCTGCCGCCAACACCAGTACTGGCGCTTCAAATCTAGAATCTTTTGTGTTGATGTCATGAACAATGCCTGCCAAATAACTCATTGCTTCAGAATCCTCGTCCCAAAACGCGGCAACCAGCATGTTGTCTCCATAATCGAGATAAGACAATATAACTTCGGCTTCTCTGTTTTCGGGATCATCCTTCAGTGCTAGCTTGAGATGACGGGAGGCTAATTTATAGTCTTGATTTGATACCGCTTCATATATTATTGCCATATGGTCCACATCTTTTTTTTCTGCAAAATCACACCCTGCTACAATCAAATAAACCGCTACAACAACCATTAACAACAATATCCTTCTAACTCTCATGACTATTCTCCTACGGGGATATTCTCTTTTTACTTTACGCTGGGGTTTTAGCATTCTCAGCTCCTTGCACAAACGATATACCTTTTTCCGGTTGATGATCAGCCCGTACTCCCGTTTCATTAAGCCGTTTCAGCTCTGAAAGCCACCTGGTTAACATACTACGGTTAATCCCCAAATCATCTGCCACTTCTTTGATGGTCTTACCAGGGCTATAGCTTAGTGCCACCGCCTCACGCTTAAATTCCTCCGTATACCTCCTCCTAGTCCCAGCCACGATAATTCACACCCCCTGAGATAATTATAGTATCTTATCTCAGTGTTCAGCAAACCGGGGGAGGTCCGAACTTTTCCCGTGGACAACAACAAAGCAGATCCTTCGGGCTGCGCCCCGAAAATAGCATAGGGATTCGCAGATCAGCTCCTTCGGGCTGCGCCCTCAGGAGGATAAAAATCCCCTTTGGATGCGTCAAGAACGGATCGCCCGGCACATTTTGCGGGGTTCTATGTCTCCGGCGCGAGGACTGAGTCAAAGGAACCGTCCCCTTGACTCACCCTTGACTCAATTGCCATTCCCGAGGCGTAGTGAAAAATCTATGGGCAGCGTTCCTTTAAGGTATTCTACCCCTTTTCTATCACAGCGTGGCAGTACAAAGCAAAATGTTTCCGCACTTCGGCAGCAATGTTTTAGATGCTTGCTCTGCTCAACATGACAAAGAAGGGCTGGCAAAGCCCGAAGGATGACCCCGGGGGGGTGGCGCTCAGGAGGACCGGGGGGTGGCGCGGGGGAGAATCAGGATGAGGGGCTCGATCCGGTCTTGGAGCGGGGGAATAAACTGCCGATGACGATGGCCACCCAGGGGATCAGGATGACGAGGAAGCGCATCAGGTGAAAGTGCACCGCCGGATGAATCTCGTTGACCCAGGGCAGAAATGGTAAGATCACCGGGTACGTCAACAGGGTTGAACCGATTGTATCCGCGGGATTGTAGTAACCATACACGGCCGCCAGGCCGACCAGAAGCAGCAAGGGCAGCACCGTAACCGCTGCGCTAACCAACCCACCGGCAGCGCCGTCAGCTGTTCGGCGCGAGAGCACTATAAAAGCAACAAAGTAAACTACGGAAAGAGCGATGCTGAGCTCCACATCGATACCGGCGCGGTTGGGAAAAAACGATGTCGCAGCAGCGACAAAAAGCCCGAGAAATATGAAGAGGAGATGGCCCCCCCAAAACGGCAAAGCTTTTCGCAAAATGCTCTGCATGATCATCCCTCCACCCCGAAGTTCTTTATTTCCAGTATAATCCGTCCGCCGTATCAAGTCCAGCATTTATTTGAATCTTACCCCAATTGCCGGTCTGACAGCAATCATAGTTTGACTTTATTGACAATTGAGCATAACGATGCTATGCTGTAACACGATAGCGAGGGAACGTGTTACCACATCGTCAGAGAAGCGCCTTTTCCCCCGCTCCCCCATATCTGTCCCCACAAAGAAAGGGGTGGGTCCAATGATATTGCAGCCTATCGGAATTATCCACAGCCCTTATAAAACCAGAGAGGATGCGCCGCGCCAGGGCAGGTTTTCGGAGCACCGCATGGAGCTGGAGATCTATGAAGATTACGTTGACGGCCTCAAGGATGTTGAAAAAGCAACCCACTTGATCGTGCTATACTGGCAGCACCTTGCCAAGCGGGATCTGCTCCAGGTGGTCACCCCCCACAGCCCGGTGCTGCGGGGTGTATTTTCCTGCCGCTCGCCGGCCAGGCCCAATCCCATCGCTTTTTGTGCAGCCCGGCTGTTGCACAGGAATGGAAACCGCCTGCAGGTGCAGGGGCTCGACGCTCTTGAC
>JAAZPS010000025.1 GCA_012797095.1 Bacillota bacterium
CTGTTGACAATAACCGCTTCGGGAATCAGCCCGGCAGCGATCGCCGCCGGAACGGCCAGGGTTTCCAGAAAGACACTGCCGCCGCGAACCTCACCCACCTCAAAGGCAACAAACCCCCCCGGCACGAGAATCCTGTTCAACTCGCCGAGGACAGCGGTCATCTTTTTTTGCCAGTCCTCCGGTCTGCGCAGCTGCCAGATATCAACACTTTCAGCATCGATTCCGTTGAACCAGCAGCGCAGCCAGTTGTCCCGTTGATAGTTTACCACATCCAGAAAAGGCGGTGAGGTCACCACCAGTTTGACCGTATCCTCCCGGATCTCCGGGGTGGAATCGGCTGAAGCGGTGAGCAGCCTGCTTTCGGGTGAAAGGGCTCGCAACTGGGCAGTTTCCTTTTTGTCAAGTTTTCTCAGAAGGGAGCGGCTCTTCCGCATGATCAGCGCTTTGATCTCTTTCCGGGGAGGGATCTGCCCCCGTCTCTCATTGATCTTCAGCTGTGCATCCACCGATACAGCCTGGTTTGGCGGCATGGTGTACACCGAGAAGAAACCGGCCGAATGTCCGGTCAACCTGTTTGTTGCCACCATCCGGATCCAGCTGTCAACCCGATCCGCCGTCCCCTGCGCCTCCCTACCCAGCAGATACTGCTGCAGATTGGTCAGCTCGCGGAGCGTTTCCGGGTGATAGAAGACCAGCAGATCTTCCCGGATATCCCGCGGTCCGGTCAACTCAATGGCCTGAAGCCGTGTTTCGACTTCAGCGCTCTCCGGAGGATCAAGCCGGGGACGGGTGAGCAGCCGGCTGAGCGGATTGATATCACAGCCTGCCGGAACCCGGTGGAGCAGCGCCGCCTCGATAATGGTGGTCCCCCGGCCCATGAACGGGTCGTAGACCAGATCGTTTTCGCCGGTCAGGCGGGTGATGAAGAAGCGGGGCAACTCGGGTTTGAAGCAGGCCCGGTAGGAGATCTCGTGCAGGGAGTGCCCCGCCCGCTGTCTGGCAGTCCAGAATTCATTCACATATATCGGTATCTTCGGATCGGGGAACTCGAGGGCAACCGTTTTTTTACCATATCGGTCGAAAGAGACAATTTCACGGTGCAGCTGTTCAGCAATGCAAGTTTCAATCTGGCATCTTTTTCCGGGGCATTGTGCCGGCTGTTGCGATCCCATCTGCTCACTCCCGGTCATCCCAAAGATCCTTTTTCGTTCAGCACAATTCACCTGACTCTTTTCATCTTCTGCATCTACTGGTTGTTTCCTTTTTTCAATCAAAAGATCGGGATAAACGACCGCGGTCACGACTGCAAACCCGATGGCAGGGAAAACGGCCAGGGAATTTCAGAGGGGCGGCGATTCGAGATAGCAGGATTCACCGATAAATTCACTCAGCAAGGAGTTGGCCGGGACATCGCAGGGATCGAGGGGGAGGAAAAAAGAGAGGAAAGAGAGCAGCCGTCTGGCATCGATATGCTCCGGCTGGGTGCGATCGATCTGGACAAGCAGGGATTCGGCCTGCTGTTTGAGCACCGCCAGTTCATAAACCAGGGCGGAATTGAACATGATATCGGCCTCCTCCTGAAGGCGGAAAATATGGCGCTCCTCACCGCGCCTTACCGAGGGCCAGAGGCGGATCGTATCCAGCGCGCTGTTGCCGCGAAACTGGGCATCGCGCACGATGCGCCTGAGCAGCCTCGTATCGGTGGTATGAATCCGGGTATGCCGATCGATATTCAGCGCTGTCAGCGGCGAGATATAGAGCTTGATCTTGTTGTGGCGGGGTATCGCCCTGGTCAATACTTCATTGAGCCCGTGAATGCCTTCGATGATCAGCGGTTGATTCTCGGCCAACCGCATGATCCGGCCGCTGTTCTCCCGCCTGCCCGTATTGAAATTGTAAACGGGCACCTCCACCTCGCGGCCGTCGATGAGCTGCAGCAGCTGCTCGTTGAAAAGCGAAAGATCGATCGCCCCGATATGCTCGTAATCGGGCTTGCCGAATTCGTCCAGGGGGGTATCCTTCCGGTCGATAAAGTAGTCATCGATAGAGACGGGCAGGGGCTGCAGCCCGTTAACCTGAAGCTGCGTACGCAGGCGCTGGGCAAAAGTGGTTTTTCCCGAAGATGAAGGTCCCGCCACCAGGATGACCCGGATCGCCTGCCCCCGTTCACTGATCAGGTCGGCGATCTGGGAGATCTTTTTCTCATGCAGCGCCTCGGCAATGCGGATAACCTCCGCACCCTGCCCCTTTTTGATCAGCCTGTTCATCGCCCCGACGGTATCAAAACCGAGGACCCCGCCCCACTGATCGGCCTCCCGAAAGATCTCGAAAAGTTTTTTCTGATCGCTGAACGGCGCGACCCGGGAGGGGTCGCTTTCATCGGGAAAGCGCAGTACCAGGCCGGGCGGATAGAAATGGAGTTCAAATACCTCGAGCATCCCCGTGCGCGGGACCTGGTACCCGTAGAGGGTTTCTTCCATCCCATCGATGGAATAAAGGTTGAGATAATCCTTGGGCCAGTCCTCCAGCAGGGCCACCTTATCCTCGAATCCCTGGTGCCTGAAGATCTGCTCCGCTTCGTCGAGCGTTGCCCTCCTTTTTTTCAGGGGCAGATCCGCCTTCACCAGCCGGCGCATCCGCCGCTCGATAGCGGCAACATCGCCGCCGCTCAGCACCGGATTTTTTCCGATTTCACAGTAGAGCCCCTTGCCCAGGGAGTGCTCCACCGTAACCGCTGCCCCGGGGAAAAGATCAAAGGCGGCGGCGATGAAGAGAAAGGTCAGGCTGCGCTGGTAGATCCGCCGCCCCTCCTTGAAGGTCAGATCAAGGAACTGGACCACAGCCGGCGGCTCCACGGTCGCGGTCAGTTCGTACAGTTCATGATCCACTATCGCCGCGATAATGGGCGCGGCATGGCGGGACTGAACCTCTGCACCGATCTCCTGCAGGCTGCGGCCGCCGGCAAGAGAGATGATCTCGCCGTCGGGAAGGAGCACGTGAATCTTGTCAGGTAACGGTTTGGCAGTCATGGCCTTCCTTTCCAGTACAAAGCAGACAGATCCATTGATCTGCTGATAGCATATGCTTAGATCATATCTGAAGAGCGCTGAATATTCAACCGAGGGGATAAACTTGCCATCACCGGCAGAAAAATTTACTTTCCTGCTTCAACAGCACCGATCCGGATCTCGCGGCGAGACCAGTCGCCCCGCCGGTACCAGGGCAGCAGGATCAGCAGTTCGGCCAGGACCGAGGCACTGATGGCCCACCAGATTCCGTCTGTTCCCAGCCCCAGCGGCAGGGCCAGAATATAGGCCAGGGGCAGCTTGAGCACCCAGTTGGCAGCCAGGGCGCTGATCATCGGCGGAATCGTATAACCCGAACCCTTGAAAACCGCATCAAAAATATGGAAGGGACCCATCGGGATCATGCAGGCGGCGATGATCCGGAGGTAGTTTACCCCCAGCTCGATCGCTGCAGCGTCGCGGGAAAAAAGGCCCACGATCAGCGGGGCGGCAAAGAAGGAGAGTGCCGTCATGACCACCTGCACAGTCAGGGAGAGCAGCATCGCCTTGTTGATGATCTTGATGGTGAGCGAGCGCCTGCCGGCGCCAAGGCTCTGTCCGATCATGGTGGAGGTGCCCACGGTCAAACCCGAAAGCAAGATGAAGGCCAGACCGAGCAACCGCTGCCCGATGCCGAAGGCGGCCAGGGCCGGCGTTCCAAAAAGAGCGACCAGCCACATCAAGACCAGCCCGGTCAGGGGACGGGTCAGCGTCTGCATAAATGCAGGCAGCCCGATCTCGAATATCTTTCTGAAATAGACCCCCTGAAACTGCATCTTGAAAAGATCCGGCACCCTCAACCTGCTCGGAGAGATCTTCCCGGTGAGCACGATATAGAGGATCACCAGAAAACCGGCAGCACGGGCGAGCAGCGTGGCCAGGGCGGCCCCGAGGATCCCCATCCTTGGTGCCCCGCACAGGCCGAAGATCAGGATCGGATCGAGCACGATATTGATGATATTGGTGATCACCAGAATAACCATGGGAGTGCGGGTATCGCCGACCCCCTGCAGGAGTGCCCCCAGGGCCATCCCGGTATAGGCGAAGAGCATGCTGATCCCGATGACCCACAGGTAGAGTACCGCCATCTCATGCACCTCCGCCTCGACCCCGTAAAGGGAGACAAAGGTATTGCTGAAGCCCAGTATCAGGACGGTTACCGCCACCGAGATGAAGGCGGCCAGCCAGAAACTGTGCCGTGCCACAACAGCGATCCCTGCGCTATCCCCCGCACCGCGGTAGCGGGCGGTCAGGGCCAGGGTCGAGATGGAGATAATATCCGAAAAGGTGAACAGCATCCAGAAAAGGT
Source organism: Bacillota bacterium (assembly GCA_012797095.1). GTDB lineage: Bacteria > Bacillota > Dethiobacteria > DTU022 > DTU022 > JAAZPQ01. The sequence continues at coordinate 4,375 of JAAZPS010000025.1, forward strand.
TGTTGGCCATGGAAAGGGCGGCCACGGCCGGGGTACCCAGATAGCCGACCCAGTACAGATCGACCAGCTCCAGGGTGGTCTGGAAAACCATGAAGGTCATCACCGGCCATGAAAGGCGCCATAGATCCTGGTAGATCCTGTTCTCCTCAAGGGAGACTAGTTTTTTCACAAAGGTTAGATCCTTTCATCGCTTGAAAACTGCACCGGTAAAACGGGGCAAGACCTGTATAGAAAGAGCATCCGGTAAAGGTTTGCTCCTGTCAGCATTCGCTGTAGCCACAAGCTTCACACTTGGCGCAACCTTCAACC